>DASSNR010000280.1:0-13260 GCA_035687925.1 Gemmatimonadaceae bacterium
GTGCAGGTGATGGTGGGGGTGGGGGCATCGGACATTGAAGACTCCAACAAAAAAGAAGTGGGTCAGTGAGTCAGTGGGTCAGTGAGTCAGACGACTCTCGGCGGGTAGGCACATCTCGCCGTGTAGGGTTTGTCTGACTCACTGACCCACTGAACAACTGACCCACTGTTTCTCACGCCCTCGCGTACTTGACCTTCGCGAGGCCGAAGATCTGGAGCAGGCGAATGTAGGTCCAGCCGATGTCGAGCTCGTACCACTTGGCCTTGAACTTGGCGGAGTGGGGATCGGCGTGGTGGTTGTTGTGCAGCTCTTCGCCGGCGAGCCAGATCGCGATCGGGGAGATGTTCCGGCTCTCGTCCTTCACCTTGAAGTTGCGATAGCCGAGCGCGTGGCCGACGCCGTTCACGATGCCTGCGGCCCAGAATGGGATCCAGAGCATCTGCACGCCCCAGACGAGGGGCCCGATGAAGAAGCCGAAGAGATAGATGTCGATGCCCAGCATGATGACGATGCCGAGCCAGTTGAGGCGGGACAGGATGTAGCGCTCGAGCCAATCGTTCGGGGTCCCCTTGCCGTACTTCTCGAGGACGCCGGGCTGGCGGACCGCCTTTCGATAATAGAACGCGCCCTTGATGATGATGTTGCGGAGCCCCTCGAGGAGCGGGCTGTGCGGATCACCATCGCGATCGGCGAATGCGTGATGCTTGCGATGGCACGCCACCCATTCCTTGGTGACGATCGCGGTCGACAGCCAGAGCCAGATGCGCATCGGCACCTCGGCGAGCTTGCTGAAAGTCACGCCCCGGTGCGTCTGTGCGCGATGGAGGAAGAGCGTCACGCAGACGTTGGTCAGATGACCAGCGACGATCACGAACAGAACTGGCTTCCACCAGTGCGTTGCCCAACTCGCGAACTCTGGCATCGCTCGAATCCATGCTCCAAGTGAGGGTCAGACATGGCCGCTGGGACAGCGGCGTGGGAATGCGAAGGCCCGGCCCGCATGCGTCCTGCCTGCGGCCGGGCCATCCGTCGATCAATCTAACGGACGCACAGACCGCTGCCAACGGCTCGCCAACGCGTCACGACCATCATGGTACTACTCACATATCAGACTCGCCAGGGCGTACATGGTCACCGGTGCCTCGGGTTCGGCGGCGCGCCACGCGCCGGCGTGTCGCCGCAAAGTCATTGCCGATGCGACGGAGCACGGCCGGACAGCTCACACGGTGCGCGTGGTGACCCGCGACGCGCGCGGGATCGAGTGCGCGACCGATGACCTTGCCTCTGCCGGACTCTGCTGGTTAGCGTCACAGATGTGACCACCGGAACGCAGAAGCGACCGGCACCACTGGGTGGGCGCGCGACCGCGGAGGGGAGTTCACGCTTCGCGGCACGTCACGCTGCGCCCTACCACGACGATTTCTTCCGCCCGCTCGGGCGCGAGGGCGTGCGCGCCTCATCGATCGGGCTGGGCACGTACCTCGGCGAGTGCACCGCCGCAGACGATGGGCAGTACGCGCGGACCGTGCGCGCCGCACTCGAGCATGGCATCAACCTGCTGGATACGGCGATCAACTATCGATGCCAGCGCTCCGAGCGCACGATCGGCCAAGCGCTCACGCGCGCGCTGCACGACGGGATCGCATCGCGCGATGAGGTGATCGTGTGCACGAAGGGCGGCTACATCCCGCTCGACGGCGTGGCGCCCGACTCGCGCGAGGACTACTGGGCCTATCTCACGCGCGAGTACTTCGAGCGCGGCGTAATGACGCCGGCCGATGTCGTCGCGGGCGCTCACTGTCTCGCGCCCGGCTACCTCGCCGATCAGATCGGGCGGAGCCGTGCGAACCTCGGCATTGCGACGATCGACGTCTACTATGTGCACAACCCCGAGCAGCAGCTCGACGCGATTCCGCCCGATGCGCTGCGTGATCGGCTGCGTGCGGCGTTCGCGCTGCTCGAGGAGCGGTGTGCATCGGGCGAGATCGCGCAGTATGGATGCTCGACGTGGAACGGCTTCCGCGTGCCGCCCGATGCGCGCGGGCATCTGAGCCTTGCCGAGTTGGTGGGGCTGGCGCGCGAGGTCGGCGGGGACGGTCACCACTTTCGCGTGGTGCAGCTGCCGGTGAACCTCGCGTTCACGGAGGCCGTGCGCGCGCCGACGCAGCAGCTCGGGAACGGGCGCGCGGTCACGCTGCTACAGGCGGCGACGGAGCTCGGGGTGGCCGTCGTGGCGAGCGCCGCGCTGCTCCAGGGCTCGCTGCGCACGGGCCTGCCGGCGCAGCTCCGCGATGCGATCCCCGGCCTCCGCAGTGATGCGCAGCGCGCGATCGCGTTCGTGCGCTCGCTCCCCGTCGTGACCGCTGCGCTCGTCGGGATGAAGACGATCGCGCATCTGGAGGAGAATCTGGGAGCGGGGGTTCGAGCGTAGAGCTGTGGGCTGTGAGCTGTGAGCTGTGGGTTGTGAGTGGGCTATGAGCCAAAGGCGTTCTCGATCTCCGTGCTCACGACCAAGCTCACAACCCACAGCTCACAGCTCAGAGCTCACAGCCCTTCCCTCAACTCCACCTCCGTCGCCCTCCCGCTCTCGTACTCCACCGCGACGATGCGGTGTGCGTTCGTGTCGGCGACGTAGGCGTGATGCATCCCGCAGGCGACGCCGGCGGGCTCGTTGAGATCGCGCACCCACGTCTCGACGCGGCGCGTGACGGGATGCACCCACTTGAGCGCGTTGTTGTACGAGTCGGCGATGAGGAGACGGCCGGTCGGCTCGTGGAGCGCGATCCCCTGCACGTGTTGCAGCAACACGGCGTCGCCCACGCCGTCGCGGTCGCCGAAGTCGAAGAGGCCCGTGCCGACGATCGTACCGATGGAGCCGGCGGGAGCGATGTCGGACCAGCGGACGGCGCTGGACTCGGCGTCGGCGAAGAAGAGGCGCTCGCCGGTCGCGGTGATCCCCATGGGCTGCGCGAGCGTGGCGGAGAGATGCGGTCCATCGGTGAGCGCCTCGGCGCCGCTTCCGCTCTGCACCTGCGGCACGCCACCCGGCAGATCGAGCGACCAGAGTTGATGGATGCCCGCCATGGCGATGTAGAGCGTGCGGCCGACGAGCGCGAGATCCCACGGCGATGAGAGCGCGCCCGCGCGCTTGTCCGCCCTCGTGCGCAGCTGATGTCCCGTGCCGGCAACGGTGCGGATGGCGCCCGTGGTCAGCTCGACGGCGCGGATCGCGTGGTTCTCCGCATCGGCGACGTAGAGCACGTCGCCATCGAACACCATTCCGTGCGGCGCATTGAACGACCCATCGACACCGTCGGTGAATCCCGGTGTGCCGTTCCCCACCACGCGCTCAATGCGCGCGTGCATCCCATCCGGGTTCAGGCGGCCGACGAGCACGCGATGATGTCCCGTGTCGGCGATCGCGATGCGGTCGCCGTGCACGGTGACCTTCGCGGGGTAGCGGAGGGTGCCCGGCGTGCTGGTCGGCGCATCGGGCGCGAACGACATCGCGCGTGCGTCGAGCGTCCCCGACTCGCGGTACGTGGCAATGAGCCGATCAATGATCGGCGCGAGCATGTCGCTCGTGAATTCACCGGCGTGCGTCCCGAGCACCCGTCCCTCGGGATCGACGACGACGAGGGTGGGCCACGCGTTCACGGCGTAGCTGCGCCAGATGCGGAACTGCCGGTCGTTGACGATGGGATGCGTGTTCCCCAGTCGGAGTGCCGCATCACGAATGCGGCTCGTGACGCGCTCGGCGGGGAACTTACCGCTCTGGACGCCGACGACGGCGATGGCGTCCGCATATCGCTGGTCGAGGTCCCGCAACTGCGGGATCACATGGATGCAGTTGATTCAGCCGTAGGTCCAGAAGTCGAGCAGGAGGATCTTCCCGCGGAAGTCCGCGAGCGAGAGCGTGCGGCCGCCGGTGTTGATCCAGTCGAGACCTACGGGGAAGTCCGGTGCGTGCACGACCGGTTGGGTGATCGGAGGATGCGCCATGAGTGAACCCTGCTCCACACGAAGCCAGTTGGATGCGACATTTCACCGCGGATCACGTGCCACGCGCATCCCGCGCGTGGCGTTCCTGGTCGATCGATGAATCATTACACACTGCTCTCCGTTTCGCTCTCTGTTTCGCTCTCTCGGGCGCGCGCGTGACGCCGCCGAGCCATCACCGTCCGGGCGGCGGCTTCCGGAATCCATGGCCCGGTGCCGCGCCGCACGGATTCCGGGACTTCCTCCGCTGGGTGCTGATCGATCGTCGCACGCGCGAGCGGCCTGCACCGCCCGATCGATCCGCGTTCGCGCGCGCGACCCCGTCGTTCGCCGTGCCGCGTGCGCGGCGCGACGCGCTGACCGCTACGCGCGTCGGGCACTCCACCGTGCTCATGCAGCTCGGCGCATTGAACGTGCTCACCGATCCGGTGTGGAGCGAGCGCGCATCGCCGTTCACGTTCGCCGGTCCGCGGCGTTGGGTGGCGCCGGGTGTGGCCTTCGATGCGCTGCCACCGATCGACCTCGTGCTCATCTCGCACAGCCACTACGATCACCTCGACGATCGCACGGTGCGCCGGCTCATCGCGGCGCATCCGGATGCGCACTGGCTCGCTCCGCTCGGCGTGGCGGCGTGGCTCATGCGGCGCGGCGCCAGACAGGTGACGGAGCTCGACTGGTGGCAGGAGGCACGCATGGGCGACGCGCGCATCGCGTGCCTCCCCGCACAGCACTTCAGTGGACGCGGGCTCGGCGACCGTAACGCGACGTTGTGGTGCGGGTGGGTGGTGAAGGCGCTCGACTGGACGATGTGCTTCGCGGGCGACACCGGGCTGCATCCGGAATTCCGTGCGATCGGCGAGCGGTACGGTCCCTTCGATGCCACGCTGCTCCCGATCGGCGCGTACGATCCACGCTGGTTCATGCGTCCCGTGCACATGGATCCCGAGGAGGCCGTACAGGCATTCCTCGAGCTCAACGGCTCGACCGGCCGTGTCGAGCGCGGGCACGTGATGGTGCCGATCCACTGGGGGACGTTCAAGCTCACCGACGAGTCGATGGACGAGCCGCCCCGACGCGTGCGCACGGCGTGGGAGCGTGCGGGACTCGACGACGACGCGCTCTGGGTGTTGCGCGTCGGGGAGACACGAGCCGTGAGCTGTGAGCTATGAGCGCTGAGCGTCCGACTGAGAGCTGAGCGCATCGTCGGGCGTCGCGTGCATGAAGCGGTCGAGCCAGTCACCGACCATCGCGGACACCTGTGCGTAGCCGTAGTCGACCGTCAGCACGTGGCCGGCTCCACGCACCCACTCGAGTCGCTTCTCGCGTGCGCCGAGCGTCGCGAGGACGTGTTCCGCGGTCGCCGGTGCGAGGCGGTTGTCGTCGCGCGATTGCACGACGAGCGTCGGCGCCATGATGCGTGGCAGCGCGGTACGCGCACGAGCGGCGAGCGCGACGAGCTCGGCGATGAGACGCGGGGTCGCGGCGCCGTAGCTCAACGCACGCGCGCGCTCCGCGGGGTCGAGGATGGAGCGCGCGCGCTCTCCGCTCGAGACGTACGGCGCGAGGACGCCGGCGACGCGGTGTATGCGCGCGAGCGCGCGCACGAGCGGCTTCGCGCGCAGGTACGGCGCGAGGAGGACGAGCGCCGGCAGCTCGCGATCATCGGCAGCGAGGAGCGTGGCGAGCGCGCCGCCCATCGAGAGCCCGACGATGCCGACGTGCGCGTAGTGCGCGCGCAACGCATCGAGTGCGCATCGCGCATCGGCCAGCCATTGCTCGGCGCTCGATGCCGCGAACGCGTGCAGCGTACGCCCGTGTCCCGCCAGCAGCGGTGCAGCGACCGCATAGCCTCGCTCGTGCAGCTCGCGCGCGAGATACGCGAGCGACTGTGGCGTATCGCCGAAGCCGTGCAAGAGCAACACCGCGTTCTGCCCATCCATGACGGGCAGCTCGATGGATGCGGCGCCCGGGATGATGCCATCGGATCCGACGGCATGGCGCGTCAGCGCCTCACGCGCGAGGCGATGCGCCGAGTACACGCACCAGAGGCACACGCCGGCAATGAGCGCGGCGGCGAGGACGAAGATCATGCGTCACAATCGTGCACCGCGAACGGACGGGATACAAGCGGGCGGAGGCGCCTGAACAACGGTACACCACGGAGGCACGGAGGGCACAGAGAACTGCCAAACGCTTTGAAGGCTGTTCTCCGTGTCTCCGTGTCTCTGTGTCTCTGTGGTGGCTGTTCACGCGCCAGCCCGAGATTCCTCGCCCCGCTCGGAATGACACCGGCCCGAGGGAGACTCCTCGCTTCGCTCGGAATGACAACGCACCCTGGCGTGCGATGTCGCTTATCCGAGTGCGAGCCCCGGCGGTTGGCGCTCGTCGAACACGGCGATCCCCGCGGCGCCATTGCCGGCGGTGGTGAGCCGCGCAGCGAGGCGGCGCACATCGGTGATGACGAGTCCGTTGCCGTCGCGCTCGATGAGCCCATCCGCCGTGAGCCGACCGAGCACGAGCGAGATCGACTCGCGCGTCGCACCGACTAGCTCGCCGAGGAGCCGCCGCGGCACCGTGGTCCGCGCGACACCGTCATCGCCCGAGCCGTAGGCATGGCTCTGCGCCATGCGGATGAGCGCGGCGATGAGGCGTTGCTCGACGGTGAGCGTCGCATGCTGCCCGAACTTCTCGAGCAACGCCGTGCGCTCGGCCACCATCTGCCGGATGAGCGCGAGTGCATGCGTCGGCTGCTCGCGCAGCAGTGCGCTGAAGCGAGCGGTGCGCAGGTGCAGCGTCTCGCTCTCCTCTTCCGCACGCGCATGACTCGCGAAGCGCGCGTTGTGCTCGAGCCCTTCGGACCCGAATGTCTCGCCCGCCATCGCGACCCACGGTACGAAGCTGCGTCCCGCGCCCACCTGGTTGCGCAGCACCACCTGCCCGCGCAAGACGATGAAGATCCCGTCCGCTGGAGCACCTCGCTCGTACACCGTGAACCCCGCCGGCCATGTGGTGCGTGCACCATAGGCGGCGATCGCCTCGCGTTGCTCTGGCGAGAGGCGTGTGATTTCCTTCAACTGTACACCAAACACTGCCCAGCCCTGCGCTGACGTCCAAGAACGGCTACGAACGCCCTGATGCCGGCGTTACGTTTGTGGAGTCCTAGCGCACTTCCCCGCAATGTATGGGCCGTGCTGGACAGCACCCTGGCTCGCAGCGCATTTTTCAGGGCCCTTTACCGGGACGAGACTCAGCCGATGCCCCCGGGCTTTTCGTCGGACGACACCCTGCCGGTGCCGTCGGTCGCCATCCTCGGCGCCGATGCAATGCTCGCCGCGCTCCCTGCGACCGCGGTGCAGCTTGCGCACGCCTGTCTCGCGGCGGGCTATGCGGCAGCCATTCCGGCGACGTGGGGTGATGAGCTCGTCGCCGAGCGATGCCTCACGCATCTCGCGGCGTGCGGTCCCGAGCCCGCGGTGATGTGCTCGTGTCCATTGGTCGCCGAACGACTCCTGGGCTCTGAGCTCACACCACTGCTCGTGCCACTCGTCGCACCGCCCGTGGCGTGTGCGCGATATGTGCGCGCGCTGTATGCGCCCGCGCGCGTGCGTCTCACCTACATCGGCGGTTGTCCCTCGGGCGCGGATCCCGCGCTCGATGCACATCTCACGCCCGACGAGTTGATGACGCAGCTCGACTCGCTCGGGATCGTCATCGGTGAACAGCCGCTCTTCTTTCAGTCGGTGCTGCCACCCGATCGTCGTCGCTTCTACTCGATGCCGGGTGGAGTACCGGCACCGGAGCGACTCGCGATGCTCTCGACGCCGCGCGCGTTCGTGGAGCTGGATGCCGATGACTGTCGCACGCAGCTCGCCGAGCAACTGCTGTCGCGCGAGCACGCGCTCATCGATCTCGCGCCGCGATTGGGATGCACGTGCAGTGGTGCGATCGCATCGATGCCGCGTCATGAAGCGCGTGCCGCGGTCGTGGCGCTCGAGCCACCGCGCTCGAAGAGCGAGATCCTCGACAGTCACGTACACGTCGACCTCGACCGGCCGATACCGGCGGCATCGCCGTCAGTATCACCTGTGGGATCGCCGAGCGCGGGGCGCGAGCGCGGGGCGACGCACGAGCGTGGATCGCGCGGGCGCGGCGACGCGACGCACGCGCGGCCGGTACGCGACCGCTCGGAGCGTGGGCGACGCGCGGGTGTGGCGCTCGCGTTCGCTGCTGCACGGCAGCGTCGGCGGCGCGCTGCGCTCGCGCTCCGCGCGGCAGCACCCGTGCCGGTCGCGCGCGCCGTCGATGGACGCGTCCTGCCACGCGCGTATCTCGCGCGCCGCCCCTCGCGCAGCGTGCATCTCACGACGCTCGAGCTCGAGGACACGCCGACGACTGACGTGAGCCAGTGGCTCAGCGAGCCACCCGCGCCGAGGAAGCGCCCATCCGTTGCGGTCCCGCCGCAAGGTGCGGTGGCCGACCCGCTCACGCACTGATCGCTACGACCGCCGCGCGTCAGGCACGTCACGCGCGGCGGTCGCTGGACACCGCCGCTATCGCCCGTCCGACGACGTATCGCGTTTCGTCGTCGTGTCCGTGCGGCGCCGATCGATCGGCGGATACACCGGACGCACCTCCGGCTTCTTGAACTTCCGCTGCGTGGTGTCGGTCTTCTGCGTCGTGTCCGTCTTCTGCGTGGTCGACTTCGTCGTCGACGGATGGGTGCCTTTCTGCACCGCCTTCGGTACGGTCGTGTTCGACCGCGCGGCCGACGTCTCCGCGGGGGTGCTCACCGCGCCAGCCGTGCTCTCGGGCGTCGCCGCGGAGTTGGCCGGGGGCGGGACGCGAACCGACGCGGCCGTGTCGGGGGGCACCTGCTCGCGACCCTTGCAGGCGAAGACGACACCACAGAGCACGAGGGCGAGCGGAAGAGCGATCAGTCGCATGCGAGCCTCCAGGAGGAGAGCGCGTGAAGAAGCAACATGGGTGCCGGACAGCGAGCACCGGCACCCATGACGATACGCCCGTACGCCAACTTCGTTCCCACCCGCTACCGCGTGACACCGCGCGAGGCGGTGCGCCCCAGGAGCGCGTTGCGCGCATCGGTGATCGCCTGCGCGGCGGCATCGAAGCGCGTGGTGAGATCGGCGAGCTCGCGCATGGTGCGATCGCGATCGCCCGCACGGATCGCCTCGTTGATCGTGGGGAACACCATGTTCGCGTAGCCGTTGTCCTCGTCGGCCACGTAGATGAGGTTGCGATACCACGAGCGTCCGTTGAGCCCTTCGGGACGGGTGAGTGAGCGCTCGACGCGAAGCAGTGCGTCGTTCGTGCGCTGGATGGTCGCGTGATCGGGGGCGCCCTTCGCGAGCGCGGAGTCGCGTGTGCTCGTGAACTGTTGCGCCGCCGTCGCCATGCGGCCGATCGCAGCACCGAGCTTGGCCGACGATACATCCCAGTGATGCGCGGCGAACGCCGAGTCGAGCGCGGGGAGATAACGCTGCATCGTGGCGGCGAACTCCACGTAGTCGTACGGGATGATGTCCGCGTTCGCGAGCCGCAGCATCATCGCGGCGCCGATGCGCGCGGCCGCAGCGTGATACTCGAACGTCGGATCGCCGAACGTCGCCATCCAGTGGTACGAGTCGTAGAACGAGTGATAGACGCCGCCCGCACCACCGAAGCCCCACTCGGCGATCGGGATGCCGAGGTGGTTGTAGAAGCCGGCGAAGTCCGAGCCGCCGCCCGGGTCCCCCATGCGCGGCTCCTCACCCGCGCTCACGTGCGAGTGCGAGCGCCACACGTCGTACACACTTCCCTTCCCGCTCGGATCCTCGACGTGTTTGGTGATGTCGCGGAGCGTGGAGCGGAGCGACGGCGAGCCGCCGCCGCTGAACGATGGACCCTGCGCCGCCACGTCCTGATTGAAGTACGCCACGCCGCCTCGCTTGAGGCGCAGCGAATCATCTTCGACGTACTCGGTGGAGCCCAGGAGTCCCCACTCTTCCGCATCCCATGTCGCGAAGATGATCGTGCGCTTGGGGCGCATCCCCTGCTTCACCGCTTCGGCCACTGCGTGCGCGGCCTCGAGCACGCTCACCGTACCGCTCACGTTGTCCGCGGCACCGGGACCCCACGCATCGCGATGCCCGCCGATGATCACGACCTGATCGGGATACTCGCTCCCGCGCACGATGCCGAACGTGTCCCAGATCGGCTTGATGGCGGCGGTCGCGGTGTCACTCTCGACGACGAGACGAGCCGCGACGGGACCGGGCCCCGCGTGGTAGTGGAAGGAAAGCCCGCCTTGCCATGAGCGCGGTACGTCCTTCCCCTTGAGACCGCTCAGGAGCCTGGCCGCGTTCCCGTACGACATCGGGATCACGGGGATGTGCGAGACCGGGAGCGAATCGATCGGGATGCGCTTGGCACCCGGGCGGCTCGGATAGCCGGGCGTGCTCGGGTCGCCGTCGGGATTCAGGATGCTCCCGCGCTGCACGCCCTGTGCGGGACGCATGGGTCCCTCGGGGTACACGTCGCCGCGCACGAAGCCGTCGTCCTGCGGGTCGCTGTAGATGATGAGCCCGACCGCGCCGTGCTTCTCGGCCTCACGCGCCTTGATGCCGCGGTACGAGCGACCGTAGCGCGCGATGGCGATCTTCCCTTTCACCGAGACGCCCATCGAGTCGAGCTGCGCGTAATCCTCGATGAGGCCGTAGTTGACGTAGACCACCGGCGCGGTGACGTCGCCCGTGCCGCTGTAGCCGTTGGCGATCACCGCCTCGTGCTGCGTCCAGGAGGTCGTATCCTCCGGCACCGGCCCTTCGGCGAGGTTGAGCACGAGCGTGTCGGGGGCCACGCGCCACGCCTGGACGATGGTCGTGTGTGGCATCCAGACGTCGTAGGTGCGCACCTCGGTCTGGAGTCCCCACTGCTTCATGAGATTGATGACGTAGTCGCGCGTGCGCGCTTGCGCCGGCGTCCCCGCGATGTGCACTTCGCGCGAGAGGTCGCGCGAGTACGTGGAGGCACTCTTCGCATCGGGGCGCTTGATGACCTCCGCCTCGAGCGCGCGCTCGGAGGCCGACGCGGCGGGTGTGTAGCCTGGGAGCGCTTGCTGTGCGCCGAGTGTCGCGGCGCAGGCGGCGGTGAGGAAGACGGGGAAAACGCGACGGAACACGCGCATGGGCGAAGGACTCGAAGGGTCGTGAGAAACGAAAGCGGCGACAGCACCGCAGCGGACTCGCGTCGATGACGCGGTGGGTACAGGCGTCGGACCGGATGTGCAGGATATAGTAGCGCGCGCGCTGCAACCGAACAAATCGTACGGTGGCCGAGTGCGTACTTCCCGAGTGATTACTTCCCGAGCGCTTCCCGCGCCCCCGTGATCACGAACTGAATCGCCACCGCCGCGAGCATGAGCCCCATGATGCGCGTGGTGACACGGATCCCCGTTTCACCGAGCCACACGACGAGCCGCTCGCCGATGCGGAGCGCGATCCACGAGAGCACGGCGGTGAGCACGATCGAGAGGTAGACGATGATGTGCTGCGGGATGGTGCGCGCCTGCCCCGCGAGGACGACGACCGTCGAGATGGCGCCCGGGCCGGCGAGCATGGGGACGGCGAGCGGCGTGACGGCGACGTCCTCCTTCTGCGTGCCCTCGCTGATCTCGACGGGACTCTCCTGCGTGGTGCGCTCACCGCGCAGCATGTCCATGGCCACGAGCCAGAGGATGAGCCCGCCCGCGATGCGAAACGCGGGGAGCGTGATCCCGAACAGCTGGAAGATGAGCTTGCCGGCGGTTGCGAAGACGACGAGCAAGACCGCGGCCGCGATGCACGCGCGGCGCGCGGTGTCCTGGCGCTGCGCGGTCGTCTCACCCTGCGTGATCACCAGATACGTCGGGATCACAGCGATCGGGTCGACGATGAACAGGATGGACGTGAACGTGACGAGCGCGAACTGCGGAAGATCGTTCACGCGGGGCCGGGCTCGTGGCGACGGTCGTCGAGTCCCGAACGCCGGTCCGTCGCACCGTCGCGCCGGTCGAGGCCCCGCCCCTTGAGCGAGTCCAGCTCCTCACGATAGTAGCCGCGCAGCGTATAGCCGATCGCGTCATCGATCAGCAGATCCAACCGCTGCATCGCCGTGCGCGCGCGCTCGCGGTCCACCCCATGGCGGGTGAGCACCCGCCAGCAGGCATGTCGGAGCACATCCCACTCTTCGGCAACTCCGGTGATCGGTACCCGATCTTCGCGACGCAGCTCCCCGTGCTCGATCGCGATGCGCTCCTCGAGGTCCTGATCCACATGCGAGGCACCGAGCTGCGCCAACCGGATGAGGCGCGGCAGGATTTCCGGCAACGAGTCCACGAGCCGCATCGATGACACGTTGGCCCATGGCTCCGCGCGCACACGCGTCAGCCACTCGGCGAGCACGCTATCGATCTCGTCGAGTAGCACATCGTATGGGGCCCGGTGCGTGCTGACACCGCCCAGGCGATCACGTGAGGGAGAGCTCATGCCAATCCTGCGCCGCGGACAGCGTTCGATAATGAAAGATTTGGTCCACGGGGATGGATAACAACGCCCTCATCCACACACAAGGCGACATCGCGCGGCACAGCGCTCAGTCCTCGTCGTCGTATTCCGCGAGCGCGGTCGCGATCGCCGCACGCAATCGCGCCTCGCGATCGGTGCCCTCGGGCACACTTGGCGCGAGACTCGCGAACTGTGCGAGCATCTCCGACTCCACGAAAGGCTGTGGATTGCCGACGCCCAATTCCGCGAGCGCGCGCACGGCGAGTGCACGCAGCAACGCG
Source organism: Gemmatimonadaceae bacterium (assembly GCA_035687925.1). Lineage (GTDB taxonomy): Bacteria > Gemmatimonadota > Gemmatimonadetes > Gemmatimonadales > Gemmatimonadaceae > DASSNR01. Next base: position 12,821 of record DASSNR010000280.1, read on the forward strand.
CGCGTGTCGGCGCCCAGCCCCGCGAGCTCGCGCGGGTCTGCGGGTGGGGGGCTCGCGTGCTCGCGTCGTCGCCGCGGCGCATCGCGCAGCGCGGTAACGGGCGCGAGCACGACGACGAACGAGCCCGGCGTGTGCTCGACGACGCGGTCGACGACGCCGCGCCGCCGGAGCGAAGCGAGCAGCTTCACGATCGCTTCGCGCACCACGGAGACGTTATCGAAGCTCTGATTGCCGCGCCCCGTGATGACGAGCACTTCGCCCGCGCGCGCCACCTGTCGCTCGCGCAGCCACGCCTCCGCGCGCCTGGCCGCGTGGTATGGCGACGGCAGCGACGCACGCAGGTTGAGCGTGCGCTCGGCGCCGAACCGCGCCTCATCGAAGGCGTGGTGGAGCGGCGTGAGAGAGCGGCGGCGGGGCATGGGAGGCGGGAGGCGGGAGGC
>DASSNR010000296.1:0-6368 GCA_035687925.1 Gemmatimonadaceae bacterium
GCCGATGAGCGCCGAGTCGAAGTCGCGCAGTCCGCGTGAGCCGACGTAGATGAGGATGAGGACGACGATCGTAGCGATCGCGGCCGCAATGGTTGCGCGTCGTCGCTGGTCAGGCACGGCGCTCCTCGGACTCGATGAAGATCGGGCGTTGGGGATCGTTCCGCGATCAGGAATCTGCTGCATCCGCGTGCGCTCGTCGAGGCGCATGCGAGCGCGGGCAGCACGTTACATGCCGGACGGGCGTCGCCCCGAGCGCCTGATTGTCATCCCGAGCGCCTGATTGTCATCCCGAGCGGAGCGAGGGATCTCGCTGGCTGCCCGAGATTCCTCGCTGACGCTCGGAATGACAAGGGCCCGAGATTCCTCGCTGCGCTCGGAATGACAACGCGAGGGTCAGCGAGCCTCGAGCCGCTCGGCGATCGTCGTCGCGATCCCTTTCGCGTCGGCGTGGTCGTCGTTCGTGAGGACGATGACGACAGCACGTTTGTCGGGAATCCTGATGAACGCACCACGCTGGCCGCCCGGCGCACTGTACGCGGTGAGCCACGTCGAGCCGCCGTGCGACTCGGAGGTCCAGCCGCGCGTGACGTCGGCGCCGGGCCAGGTCTGTGGATTCTCGAGGCCGAGCTCGAGCCGGTAGAGCTCATCGACATCGGACTGCACCTGATCGTGCGCATCGGCGGTCGTGCGATGGAGACCGATCGGCGTCGAGATCTGTCGGGCGACGCACCGCTGGAAGGCGGTCATCTGGCTCGCCCTGCGCGCACGCGCGGCGTTGGCGGCCGTCGCACGCGCACCGGACGCACCGGGCCGCTCGGCAGGCTCGGGGAGCTGCGCGCACAGTGCGGTGAAGACGTGCGAGATGTCGCCGAGTGGGAATTGCGGTAGCGTCGTCGTCGGCATGTAGCGAGGCTGCGGGGGGATGCCGTACGACTTGTCGACGAGCACCTCCCCATCCTTCGCGACGAGCACCGTCGCCCCGTGCGATGCGGAGCTCGCGTACGTCGCGAACAGTCCATCGACGAACGATGCGGGGAACGGCGCGTCCTCGCTCGCGCGGTGCATCACGCGTCGCGTGGCGAGGTTGTAGCGATCGCCGGGGTAGAGCGTGAGGAACGGTTTGCCCGGATCGGTCGCATCGTGTCCGCCGTAGATGAACGCCTTGTCGCGCCCAACGATGGTCGCGGTGTCGCCCTGCACGACCCATGCGGTGCCTTCGTCCTCCGACATGCCGAGCAGCTTGGGGTAGCGCGGCATGATCGAATCGGCGAGATCGGGGAGCCGCTCGCGCGCGACGACGTGCTGATCGATGGCCACGCCGCGCAGGAAGGCGAAGCCCTTCTCGTAGCCCGGGGAGTCCATGATGCGGTTGTCGTTCGACGGCGCGCCCCGCACGAGGAAGTCGCCGAGGATCGTCGCACCGGCCGACGAGCCGCCGACGACACCGCCGCGCGCGAGCACGTCATGAAACGCCTGCTCGGTCTTCGTCCCCGCGTACGCATCCACCAGGCGATACTGGCGTCCGCCCTCGAACCACACGCCGCCCGCCTTCTTCACGATGGCGACGAACGAATCCGCATTCGCGACGGGGCGATCGGTGGTGAAGAGGACGTGCACGTTCCTGGCGCCCGCTCGGCGCAGGAGACGCGCGCCGGCCGCGTTATCGCCATAGGCGTTCGCGCCGCCGGCGTTGGGGACATCTATAATGAGTGCATCCGGCCCGCCCGCAGCCTGGATGAAGCGCGAGTAGATCTCGGGCCCCATCGCGCCGCCACCGACGACGATCACCGTCCCGTGTGCGGGGCCGACCTGGGTAGTATTCTGCGCCGAGAGCAGCGCAGGGACGACGAGCGACGCGACGACGACGGAGCCGATGACGCGCATACGACCTCCAGCGGGCTTTCACATGTGTCATTCCGAGCGAACGCGAGGAATCTCGGCCCGCCAGCGAGATCCCTCGCTACGCTCGGGATGACAAGCGCACGAGATCCCTCGCTACGCTCGGGATGACAAACGCACGAGATTCCTCGCTAACGCTCGGAATGACAACCGATGCGATCGGGATGACGGAGCACCACGCGCCGAAGATGTGCGCCGTGCGCAGCGCTCCGCAACTCCTCACTCGGCGCGCAACGTCACCGCCGGATCGACGCGCGCCGCGCGCCACGCCGGGATCCAGCACGCGATGCCCGACACGCCCAGCAGCAGCGCGGTCACGCCGAGATAGGTGATGGGATCGAACGATGACACGCCGAACAGGAGCGTCACGATGCCACGCGTCGCGAGCACCGCACCGATCACACCGATCACGACACCGATGCCGGCGAGCGTGATCCCCTGCCGTAACACGAGCGCGCGGATGCGTTCGGGACTCGCGCCGAGTGCCGCGCGCACGCCCAGCTCGCGCGTCCGCTCGGCCACGCTCGACGCCAGCACGCCGTAGATGCCGATGACCGCGAGCGCGAGCGCCGCGAGCGCGAACGTCTCGAACACCGTGAGCACGAAGCGCCGTTGCGCCTCCGAGCGCGCGACCAGCTCGTGCATGGTGGCCACGCGGATGATCGGCACCGTGCGGTCGACGGACCAGATGGCGCGCTCCACCGCGTTCGCCAGCGCCGTCGGATCGCCGGACGTGCGCACGACGAGCGACTGCACGTTGTCCACCCACCGCCACTGTCCCATCGCGGCGTAGAACGCATCCTCGGCGCCCAACGCGAGCGACGTCTGCTTCACATCGCCTACCACGCCCACGACGATCCCCCACGGACGGGTCGTGTCGCCGATGTCCGGGCCGATCCGCAGCCGCTGCCCGATCGGGTCGACGTCCGGGAACTCGTGTTGCGCGAGCGACTCGCTGATGACGATGGCTTCGCCATCGCCGGGGCGGTCGTTGTCATTGAGCACTCGCCCGCGGACGAGCGGGATGCGCATCGCGCGGAACCAGCCCGGCGTCACCGCATAGCGTAGCGCGCTCGGCAGCTCGTTCAGGTTCTGCGGCACGGACTCCGACTGCAGGCCGTAGCCGTCCGGCACGTCGCCGCTCAGCGGGAGCTGGCTCGTGAACGCCGCCGCGGTCACGCCAGGGAGATGACGCACGCGGTCGAGCGCCTGCACGAAGAACTGGTAGCGCGCGGCATCGGAGTCGTCGCGATGACCGGCGACATCCAGCTGCATGGTAAGCACGTGCTCGGCATCGAAGCCGGGCGTTGTCGCGAAGAGGCGGGCGAGGCTCCGCAGCATGAGTCCCGCGCCCACGAGCAGCACGAGCGCGAGCGCGACTTCGGTGACCACGAGTGCGCCTCGCAGTGCGTGCGACGAGCGGTGTGTGGTGCGCGCACTGCTCTGCGTGCCGGCGCGCAGCTCGCGCTCCGCGCCCTGCAGCGCGGGGACGAGCCCCACGATCACGCCGACGAGTGTCGTGAGCGCGATCGCGAAGAGGAGCGCCGACGTGTCGAGCCCGATCGCGCTGGCGCGCGGGAGCTCGGCGGGCGCGAGCGCCACGAGTGCGCGCACACCGAACGTGCTGACGCCGAGCCCGAGTGCACCGCCGAGGATGGCGAGGAGCAGCGTTTCGGTGAGGAGCTGTCGGACGAGGCGTCCGCGGCCGGCGCCGAGCGCGGCGCGCATGGCCATCTCGCTCCGCCGCTGCGTGCCGCGGGCGAGGAGGAGGTTGGTGACGTTGACGCACGCGATGCCGAGCACGAGCGCGACGGCGAGCATGATCGCGAGAAGCGCGGGGCGCACGCCGCGCGTGACGGCATCGCGGAGTGACTGGACATCGAGCCCGCCCTGCATCGACGCCCAGGCCGGGCGCGGGAAGTCGGGCGTGGGCGTGGCGCCGACGGCGGCGATGTCGCGACGTGCCTGCGCGACGGTCACGCCGGAGGCGAGTCGCCCGATCATGCGCATGTGGTGGCCCCACTCCGCGCTCTCGAACGACGTGTTCGCCTGATAGCGGCGTGGTGCCCACACGTCGGCGCCGGGCGAGAGGATATCCTCGAAGCTCGGCGGCATCACGCCGATCACGGTGAACAGATTGCCGTCGAGCGTGAGCGTGCGGCCGACCGCGGCGCGCGCGTCCCCGAAATGCCGGCGCGCGAACGCATCGCTCACGATGGCCACGCGCGGCGCGCCGTGCGCATCGTCGGCGGCGTCGAACGAGCGGCCGATGACGGGAAGCACGCCGAACACCTGGAAGTAGCGCGCGGTCACGAGCGCACCGGTGAGCCGCTCGGGTGTATCGAAGGTCGTGAGCGCCGGCGCCCATCGGTCGGTCGCGGCCAGCTCGGCGAACGAGCGGCTGCGATGCGCGACCTCGTTGAACGTGCCGTAGGTGACGTCGACCGGTTGGCCGCTGCTGCCGAAGTCCGCGAGACTCACGATCCGGTTGCCGTGCGGATACGGGAGCGGCTCGAACAGCACGGGATCGACGGCGCTGAAGATCGCGGTACTCGCCCCGATGCCGAGGGCGAGCGTGAGCGTGCAGACGAGGGTGAAGCCCGGACTCCGGCGCAGTCGGCGGGCGGCGTAGCGCACATCGGCGACGAACGTGCTCAGGAGATGTTCCCACCCCGCGTCGCGCACGCGCTCGCGGACGACGGTCACGTTCCCGATCTCGCGGCGCGCGGCACGGCGTGCGTCGTCGGGGGAGAGCCCGCTCGCTTCGTGCGCGGCCGCGGACTGCTCGAGGTAGTGCTGCACTTCATCGGCGAGATCGCGATCGGCGTCGGTGCGATGCACGAGCACGCGCACGCCGCGCGTGAGTTGCCGCCAGAACGACATGGGTCATCCCTCCGCGTTGAGCAGCCGCGCGACGGCGGCGGCTCGGCGCTTCCAGTCTGCGGTTTCGACCTCGAGCTGTTTGCGGCCGGCGCGCGTGAGCGCGTAGTAGCGGGCGCGCCGCGCGTTCTCGGACGTGCGCCACTCGGCGTCGAGCCAGCCGGCGCGCTCCAGCCGCTGCAGCGCGGTGAGGAGCGAGCCGGGGTTCACCTTGAAGACGCCGCGCGAGATCTGCTCGACGCGCCGCGCGATCCCGTAGCCGTGCATCGGCTCGAGGGAGAGTGTCTTGAGGATGAGCATGTCGAGCGTGCCCTGGATGACATCGGTGTTCGGCTGGCTCACGGCGGCTCCTGGAGCGGGTCATCGATGACGATAGCCACCGTACCCTTGATTGTCAAGATGTGACAATCAAGCGGAGCAGCGACGGGCGGTCTACTCCGCGCGCAACGTCACCGCCGGATCCACTCGCGTCGCGCGCATGGCGGGAACCCAACACGCGGCCAACGCGGCGACGGCGAGCACTCCCGTCACACCCACATACGTGAGCGGATCCACACTCGATACGCCGAACAGGAGCCCCGCGATGATGCGACGAAGCGCGAGCGCCCCACCGGCGCCCAGGATGATCCCGAACGCCGTGAGCCCGAGTCCCTGCCGGAGCACCATGCTGAGGATGTCCCACCGTGATGCGCCGAGTGCCAGGCGGACGCCGATCTCGCGCAGCCGCTCGGTCACGGTGCCGGCGAGCACGCCGTAGATCCCCGCAGCGGCGAGTATCAAGGCGGTCACGGAAAACATCTCGAAGAGCAGGAACGCGAACCGCCGCTGCGCGGCCGAGCTGGCGATGAGCGCGTCCATGGTCGCGACCCGGACGATCGCCTGATCCTTGTCCACCGACCAGATGGTGCGGCGGAGTGCGGGGGCGAGTGCAGCCGGATCACCGTGCGAGCGGACGACGAGTGAGAGCCAACCGTCCGCATACGGCCACTGAGACTCCGGCACGTACACCGCATCGGGCTGCTCGGCAGTCAGTGATGTCTGCTTCACGTCGCCGACGATACCGACCACCGTGCGCCACGGTCCGTCCGTCGCACTCCCGATGCGAATGCGCTGCCCGATCGGATCCTGGCCGGGCCATTCATGCCGGGCGAGCGTCGCGTTGATCAGTACGACGGCCGGTTCGCCGGCACGATCCTGCTCGGTGAATGCACGACCCCGGAGCACGGGAATGCGCATGGTCGCGATGTATCCGGGGCTCACGGCATAGCGGAAGGCGGAGGGATCCTGCCCGGGGTTCGCCCACGGTCTGGACTCGAGGTGGACACCAGACATGTCGAAGTCGCTGCTCAGCGGAAGTTGGCTCACGAATGCGGCCGACTCCACGCCGGGCACGCGGCGCACCGACTCGAGGGCGCGGTCGAAGAACGCGCGCGTGATCGTGTCGTTGTCGAACCGCGGTCCCGATGTCTGGATCTGCATCGTGAGCAGATGCGCGGGGTCGAACCCGGGCGCTACGGTGAGCACGCGAGCCAGGCTTCGCATCAAGAGCCCGGCGCCGATCAGTAACATGAGAGCGAGCGCCACCTCTG
>DASSNR010000303.1:0-17464 GCA_035687925.1 Gemmatimonadaceae bacterium
TTGCAGGCGTGATCGAGACGGGGGAGCCACGACGCTGTGGCTCCCCTTCTTTTTTTCCGGAGCCGCGTATGACCTCCGAGCGTGAGAAGATGCTCTCGGGCGCAACGTACGACCCGCTCGACCCCCACTTGGTTGCAGCGCGATGGCACGCCCCCGCCTAGCGCCGCTGTGCGCATTGTCGCAGACTGTGTGCGTATCGGTGTCCGTCCGCCGCGCGACGCTCCGAGCCAACGCGGCACTGTCCCCTCTCGCCCCACGGTCCCGTGCACACTGCTCACTCGCTCCGCCTCACCGCCACGCTCGCGGCCGCCATCGCCCTCGGCGCGTGCTCACGCGCCGCAGGGAACGCGACCACCGCCGACTCCGCCGGCACCTCGCCTGCCGTCACGACCGCCGCGCAGGCCATCTCGGCGAACGAGCTCCTCGCTCACGTCAAGGATCTCTCCGCCGACTCGATGGAAGGGCGCGCCCCCGGCACGCCAGGCGAAACCAAAACCGTCGCGTACCTCACGCACGAGTTCCAATCGCTCGGCCTGAAGCCCGGCAACCCCGATGGCTCGTGGGTGCAGAACGTCGACCTCATCGGCTACACCCCGCACCCCACGGTCTCCGTCATCGCCGGCGGCAAGCGCATCCCGCTTCGCTTCCCCGATGACTACGTCGCCGGCTCGCGCCACGACCGTCCCGAAACGAAAGTCAATAACTCCGACATCGTCTTCGTCGGCTACGGCGTCGTCGCGCCCGAGTACGGATGGGACGACTACAAGGGCGTCGACGTCCGCGGCAAGACGATCCTCATGCTCGTGAACGATCCGCCCGTCCCCGATCCCAAGGACACGACGAAGCTCGACTCGACGATGTTCAAGGGGAAGGCGATGACGTACTACGGCCGCTGGACCTACAAGTACGAGATCGCCTCGGCCAAGGGCGCGGCGGCAGCGATCGTCATCCACGAGACGGGACCCGCGGGTTACCCGTACGAGGTCATTCGCTCGAGCAACAGCCGCGAGCAGTTCTTCGTGCCGTCGCCGGACGCGGACAAGCGCGTGCCGGTGGAAGGATGGATCACGCTGCCAAAGGCGAAGGCGCTCTTCGCCGCCGCCGGTCAGAACTTCGACAAGCTCAAGGCGGAAGCGCGGCGCAAGGACTTCAAGCCCGTCGCGCTCAACGCGAAGGCGAGCTTCGACATCAAGAGCGACATCCGCCGCATCCAGTCGAAGAACGTCGTCGCCAAGCTCGAGGGCTCGGACCTCAAGGATCAGTACGTGATCTACACCGCGCACTGGGATCACCTCGGGCGCGACACGACGCTCAAGGGCGACCAGATCTTCAACGGCGCAGCCGACAACGCGCTCGGCGCCTCTGGGCTGCTCGAGATCGCCAAGGCGTACACCAAGCTCTCCACGCCGCCGCGCCGCTCCATCCTCTTTCTCTCCGTCACCTCCGAAGAGAAGGGGTTGCTCGGCTCGCAGTTCTACGCCGAGCATCCGCTATATCCGCTCGATCACACGGCTGCCGACATCAACATGGACGGCCTGAACCAGTGGGGAAAAACGAAGGACCTCACCGTCATCGGCCTCGGCAACTCGACGCTCGATGACGTGCTCACGCGCGTGCTCGCGACCAGCGGACGCGTCGTGCGACCGGACCCCGAGCCGGAGAAGGGGTTCTACTACCGCTCCGACCACTTCGAGTTCGCGAAGCAAGGCGTGCCCGCGCTCGATCCCGACGCCGGCATCGACTTCATCGGGAAGCCCGAAGGCTACGGGATGCAGAAGCGCAACGACTACACGGAGCACGACTATCACAACGTGTCGGATGAGGTGAAGCCCGACTGGGATCTCTCCGGCGCGGTCGACGATCTGCGCGCGCTCTTCCGCACGGGGTACGTCGTGGCCGAGAACGACTCGATGCCGACGTGGAAGCCCGGCACGGAGTTCAAGGCGAAGCGCGATTCGATGATGGCGACGGTGGCGTCGCGGTAGTCAGCGAGCCCGCACGCGATCGCTCGCGCGGGTGCATCGACGATGCGCCTGGTGTCAGCAGCCCATTGCGTTCGGGACGCAATGGGCTGCGTCGTATCCGCGGCCTGGTTTTCGATACAGCTTCAGGTCCCTCCGAGCTGAAGACGTCCCAGCATGCACGACTCACACGAGCACCGCCACCCATCACCCGCGCGACCGGCGGAGCCCGGCTACCCCGAGCATCCGGAGCTCGCTGACCGGCATGATGTCGCGCCCGCTGCGTCGCATGCCGGCCACGCCGGTCACGACGCCCACGCCGGCCACAGCGTCGCGATGTTCCGCGACAAGTTCTGGATCTCGCTCCTCCTCACCATCCCGACGCTGATCTGGGGCCACATGCTCCAGAACGCCCTCGGCTACACCGCGCCGCGATTCCCGGGCACGGCGTGGATTCCGCCCATCTTCGGCAGCGCCGTGTTCGTGTACGGTGGATGGGTCTTCATTCAGGGCGCGGTGCGCGAGCTGAAGGACCGGCTCCCCGGGATGATGACGCTCATCGCGCTCGCGATCTCCGTCGCCTTTCTCTTCAGCGTCATCGTCACGCTCGGCTACCCCGGGATGCCGCTCTGGGAGGAGCTCGCCACGCTCGTGACGATCATGCTCCTCGGGCACTGGATCGAGATGCGCTCGATCGCGCAGGCACAGGGCGCGCTCACCGAGATCGCGAGGCTCCTGCCGAGCACCGCGGTGCGGATCGTCGACGATCGCATGGAAGACATTCCGATCGCCGAGCTGCACGACGGCGAGCTCGTACTCGTGCGTCCCGGCGCGAGCGTCCCCGCCGACGGCGTCGTGCGACAGGGGGCGAGTGCGGTGAACGAATCGATGATCACCGGCGAATCGCGCCCCGTCGACAAACACGCGGGCGACAGCGTGATCGCGGGCACCGTGAATGGCGCGGGCTCGCTGCGCGTCGAGGTCACCGGCACCGGCGAGCACACGGCGCTCGCGGGGATCATGCGCCTCGTCGCGGAGGCCCAATCGTCGCGCTCGCGTGCCCAGGCGCTCGCCGATCGCGCGGCGTTCATCCTCACGCTCGTCGCCCTCGGCTCCGGCGTCGTCACGCTCGTCGTCTGGCTCATCGTCGATCCCGCGAATCCGTCGTTCGCCGTCGAGCGACTCGTCACCGTGCTCGTCATCGCCTGCCCGCATGCACTCGGACTCGCGATCCCGCTCGTCATCGCGATCTCCACTACGCTCGGCGCGCGGCACGGATTGCTCGTGCGCGACCGGCGCGGCCTCGAGGAAGCGCGCAATCTCACGACGATCGTCTTCGACAAGACCGGCACGCTCACCACGGGCACGCTCGGCGTGGTCGACATCGCCACGGCCGACGGTGTGACGACGGACGATGCGCTGCGCCTCGCGGCCGCGGTCGAGGCGGACTCGGAGCACGCGATCGGCGAGGCGATCGTGCGGAGCGCGAGGGAGCGCGGAATTACCGTGCAACCGGCGCGCGAGTTCGAGGCGATGCCGGGCGTCGGCGTGCGAGCGCGCGTCGATCATCGCGAGCTCGCGGTCGGTGGTCCGGCGCTCGTCCGCTCGCACGCACTGGACGTGCCGCCCGCGCTCCAGCGCTCGACGGAGCACGCGGCCGAGCGTGGGCAGGCGTCGATCGTGCTCGCGGACGGCCGTCGCGCGATCGCGACCTTCGCCGTCGCCGATGTCATCCGCCCCGAGTCGCGCGACGCGGTGCGCGCGCTGCACGACGACGGGCTCGAGGTCGTGATGATGACCGGCGACGCACGCGCCGTGGCCGATGCGGTCGCGTCCGAGCTCGGGATCGATCGCGTGTTCGCGGAGGTGTTGCCGGGTGAGAAAGCGTCGAAGATCGAGGCGCTCGAGCACGCCGGGAGGCGCGTGGGGATGGTGGGCGACGGCGTGAACGATGCGCCGGCACTCGTGACGGCGGACGTCGGCATCGCGATCGGCGCGGGGACCGGCGTCGCGGTCGAAGCGGGCGACATCGTGCTCGTGCGCAGCGACCCGCGCGACGTGCCGCGCCTCATCGCGCTCTCGCGCGCGAGCTACCGCAAGATGATCCAGAATCTCTGGTGGGCCGCGGGCTACAACGTCATTGCCATCCCGCTCGCGGCCGGTGTGCTCGCACCGCTCGGCTTCGTGCTCTCGCCCGCCATCGGCGCGGTGCTCATGTCCGCGAGCACCGTCATCGTCGCGATCAACGCCCAGCTCCTGCGGCGCGCGCGTATTTGACGCGGGTACGGGCCCGCCCCATTCTCTACAGCGTTTCGCTCGGTTCGCGCGTACACCGCCCAGTACGCGAGCACCAGCGCGTCGTCAGCGCCGATACATCCTCCACCGTCCGGAGCCTGTATGTCCCTTCCCCTCCGCCGTCTCGCTACGCGGGTCGTGCTCCTCCCCGCGTGCATTCTCGCCACGGCACCAGCACTATTCGCGCAAGCGGCACCCGCCGCATCGGAGCAGAGCGGCACCGCGTCCATGTCGCCGCAGCAGATCCTCGACGTGGAGACGTACATCCGCCCGCCCGCCGAGATCGAGCGACTCGTCACTGCGCCGCGGCAGGACAACCTCTCGCTCACCAATCTGAGCCCCGATCGCACGCACTTCCTGGAGCTCAAGAGTGGTGGGATGCCGAGCGTGCAGACCTTCGGCCGACCGCATTACTACTTCGCGGGGCTCCAGGTGGACGAGCGCGGCAACCGTGCACGCACGCTCACCGATCGCGGCGCGGCGGCGCTCGAGATCATCGACGCGACCACGGGGCGCGTGCGCACCATCGATGCGCCGAAGGGCGCGACGATCAGCAGTCCGGCGTGGTCGCCCGATGGCTCGCAGATCGCCTTCATCGCGAACTTCGACGCGAGCACCAGGCTCTACGTCGCCGACGTCGCGAGCGGGAAGATGCGGCAGGTGACGGCTGCGCCGCTCCTCCCCACGCTCGTCACCGACCTCGAGTGGACGGCGGACGGCAAGAACATCGTCACCGTGCTCATCCCCGAGGGGCGTGGCGCGGAGCCGCAACGTCCCGCGATCGAGACGGGACCGCTGGTGCGCATCACGGACAGCCTCGAGGACAAGACGCGCGTCTACGCGAGCCTGTTGCGCGACGAGTTCGACAAGCACCTCATGCAGTACTACATCACGAGCCAGCTCGCGCTTGTCGATGCGAAGTCCGGCGCGGTGCACCGTATCGGTGCGCCGGCGATGATCGAGGACGTCGACGCGTCGCCCGATGGCAAGTACTTCCGCGTGACGCGCATGGAGGAGCCGTTCTCGTACATCGTGCAGTACGGGAGCTTCCCGCGCTCCGAGGAGTTGTGGGATGCGAACGGGAAAGTGGTGGCACAGCTCTCGACGCGTCCGCTGCAGCTCCCGCAGGACCGGTCCGACGACGGCCCCGGCGCGCGCGCCGCGCAGGACACGATGCCGCGCGACTTCGGCTGGCTGCCGAACGGCGCGGGGCTCTACTACCTGGAGCAGGCCCCGGCGCCGCGCCGCGCGCGTGGCGATGCGAATGGTGCGGACACGAACCCGTCGTCGCCGCGTGGCGGCACCAGCGCACGCCGCAAGGATCGCCTCTACGCCTGGGCACCGCCCTTCGACGCGAGCAGCAAGAAGGTGCTCATGGAGAGCGACAACCGCATCGGCAGCGTGCTCTTCTCGGACGATGCGTCGATGGCGTTCGTCGCCGAGAACACGAACGGCACGGGATACGTGTACGCTGTCTACTTCAACGAGCCGACCAAGCGCTACACGATCTGGCGGCTCCGCGGCCTGAACGCGAGCGTGGGCACGCGCGGCCGCGGCTTCTTCGGCGGACGCGGCGGCTCGGGCGCCGATTCCGTCACCTTCTACGAGAACCCTGGCAGCATCATGACGAAGCGCAGCCGCTCCGGCGTGCAGGTCGCACTGCTCTCGTCGGACGGCGCCTCCGCGTACCTCGAGGGGACGCACTACTTCAAGGACTGGCAGACGCAGGCGCCGCGCGGCTTCGTCGATCGCGTCGACATCAAGAGCGGGCAGAAGACGCCGGTATTCGAGGGCGCGAGTGATGCCTACGAGACGGTGACCGCGGTGCTCGATGACAACGCATCGAAGATCATCGTCGAGCGGCAGTCGCCGACCGTGGTGCCCGACTCCTACCTGCGCGACACGCGGAGCAATCAGACCACGCAGCTCACGCACAACGTCGATTTCACGCCGGAATTCACGCACGCGATCCGCAAGCGCATCGAGGTCACGCGCGCCGACGGCTACCACTTCATGGTCGACCTCACGCTGCCGCAGGATTACAAGCCCGGCACTCGGCTCCCGACCATGTTCTGGTTCTACCCGTACGAGTACACCGATCAGGCAGGCTACGACCGCACGCTCCGCACGGAGAACATCAACCAGTTCCCGCGTGCCGGCGCGCGCACCATCGAGTATCTGGTGACGCAGGGCTACGCCGTCGCCAACTTCGATCCGCCGATCGTCGGCGACGCGGGACGGATGAACGACAACTACGTCTCCGACCTGCAGAACGATCTGATCGCCGTGATCGACGAGCTCGATCGCGATGGTTACATCGACCGCACCCGGCTCGGCATCGGCGGGCACAGCTACGGCGCGTTCAGCACGGTGAATGCGATGGTGCACACGCCCTACTTCAAGGCAGGGATCGCGGGCGACGGGATGTACAACCGGTCGCTCACCCCCAACGGCTTCCAGAACGAGCGACGCGACTTCTGGAACGGCCAGAAGGTCTACCTCGACATGTCGCCCTTCATGTATGCCGACAAGCTCACGGGCGCGCTCCTCATGTACCACTCAATGGAAGACCAGAATGTCGGCACGGCGCTCGAGAGCTCGACGCGCATGATGCACGCGCTCGAGGGGCTCGGGAAAACGGCGGCGCTCTACGTGTACCCCTACGAGGACCACGGCCCGCTCACGAAGGAGACGATCCTCGACCAGTGGGCGCGCTGGGTCGCGTGGCTCGACCTCTACGTCAAGAACGCCGGGAAGCCGGCGGTGGCAGTGACGAAGGCCGCGTCCGCGACGCCGCAATAACCGATCGCGATGCGGCACGACGACGGGGGCAGGTACGCGACGCAAGCGTACCTGCCCCCGTCGTCATCTCGCGTCACGCCGGCATTCCGCACACGGTGCACGTCGCGGGTACCATCCCAATAGCGGACAGGGAAGTCCCACTCTCGCGACGCGCTCGGCAAATCGCCGAGTGTCGTCCGCTTCTACGCCCCGTTCCGCACGGTGTGCGCTGAGCACGCCCCTTGCCGTTCGTGCGGAATCGCTCACGAGAGACATCTCGCCCCGCTGTCACCCCGAGCGCAGCTGTCCTCCCGAGTGCAGCGAGGGATCTCGCCAGCTTGTCATCCCGAGCGAAAGCGAGGGATCTCGTCAGCTTGTCATCCCGAGCGGAAGCGAGGGATCTCGCTGGCAGCATGAGATTCCTCGCTGACCCTCGGCATGACAGGAGAGCATCGGCCTCATGTACGCCACCTGCCTCTTCTGCAACTCCCACCTCGGCACCAACGATGACGTCCCCGCCTGCCCGGTAGGACGGCGGCTGGCGTTCGATCCGGCGAAGGGCCGGCTCTGGGTCGTCTGCACGCGGTGCGCGTGCTGGAACCTCACGCCGCTCGAGGAGCGATGGGAGGCGGTCGACAGCTGCGAGCGTCTCTTCCGCGGCACCCGCCTGCGCGTGTCCACCGACAACATCGCGCTCGCGCATCTACGCTCGGGGCTCGAGCTCATTCGCATCGGGCCGGCGCTCTTCCCCGAGATCGCCTCGTGGCGCTACGGGACGCGCGCGCAACGACCATCGTCCACTCGCCCCACCAGTCTCATCCGGCGCGGCTCGCAGTTCATCGCGCGCCACGCGGGGCATGCGTTCGCCGCCTACGCGGCCTCGCTCGGCCTCAGCGACGACTCGCTCCTCCGCCTGCGCACCTTTGGACGCGAGGGCGCTCTGCTCGCGCGCGCGACGACGGAGCATGGCTCGACGGTCCAGATTCGCTACCGTCACCTGCGGCACGCCGAGCTCGTCCGCCCCGATCGCGATCATCCGTGGCGCCTCGTCGTGCGCCACGACGAAGGGCTCGCCACCCTCACCGAGAGCGCGAGTCTTCGCACCATCGCGAAGCTCTTGTCCACGCTCAATGTCGGTGCGGCGACCACTGCCGACGTGCGCTACGCGATCACCAAGCTGGATGATGCAGGCGACCCCGACGGCTACTTCTCGCGCGTGGCCTCGCTCACGCTGCGCACATCGTGGGGATTGTTTCCCGATGCCCCCGACACCGAGGCCGTCCTCCCGGCGGGCCTCTCGTTCGCCGAGCGGCTCGCGGTGCAGCTCGCCAACCGCTCGTTCTGGGCGCGCGGTGGGACGGGGAGCGAGCTGCGCACCCCGCTCTTCCGCCTGCCCGTGGCCGATCGCCTTGCGCTCGAGATGGCCGCCAACGAGGATGGAGAGCGCCGCGCGCTCGCCGGCGAGCTCGACGCGCTGCACGAGGCGTGGAAGGAGGCCGAAGAGATCGCCGCGATCGCCGACGAGATGTTCACCGACGAGGTGTTCGAGGAGTTCAAGCGCGAGTATTTTGCGCGGCAAGCCGCCATGAAATAGGCTCGTCGCTCTCCGCGTGCGGTCTCGCGCGCTCGGTTACGCGCGCTGCTGCAGCGCGGGCGGTAGACCGGCGGTCACGAGCGATGCGCCGCCGTCGGCATAGATCACCTGCCCCGTGATCCACCCGGCTTCCTCGGAGCAGAGGAGCGCCACCACGTTCGCCACATCGGCCGGCGTCCCCAGCCGCCCCATCGGAGTCCAGCCGTCCTCGTGCCATCCGCGCACCATGGCCTGTGCTTCCAGGGGCAGACTGCTCAGCACGCTGTCCTCGGTGAAACCCGGGCTCACGGCGTTGACCGTGATCCCGCGTTTCGCCAGTGCCACCGCCAGGTAGCGCACGAGCGACTCGACCCCGGCCTTGGCCGCTCCCATCGCGACCCACGGCTGCCAGCTCCCAGTACGACTGCCATCGCCGTACGTGAGCGCGATGATCCGGCCGCCGCGCCCCATGAGCTGCGCCGCGCGCTGCGCCTCGAGCAGCAGTGCCCGCCCCTGCGAGTCGCAGGCGGTGTCCCATTGCTCCGGCGTGATCTCCAGCGGCGACTGGTAGAACGTGGGGAGCTCACCGCGCGCGTTGCTCACGACGATGTCCAGCGTGCCGAACTCGTCCGCGACCCGCGTGAACAACCGGTCGATGTCATCGCAGCGACAGACATCCATCTGCATGATGAAGCCGTCGGAGCCGCGCTCGCGGACCTTGGCGAGCACATCCCGCGCAGCCGCCTCGTTCTGGTAGTAGGTGATGCCCACCGCGGCTCCCTCCGCGGCGAGCTTCAACGCGATCCCCCTTCCGATGCCGCGCGAGCTTCCGGTGACGAGTCCGTGCTTTCCAGAAAGCGACATAGTGACCTCCGGGACAACGACGCGGGCGACGACAGCGGCGACGGAGCTCGGGGTTCGCACGCGTCCGAACGCGGCGGCAGCGCGCCGCACACGGGGAATGAGCCGCTCGATGCGGAGCATTCCATAATCGGGGCATCCCGAAGCGGGAGCAAGGGAAGCGGCGACGGCGCGAGGTGTGCGCGGAGCGGAGCGTGACGAGAACACCGCACCCCGTGGGACGGAGGACACCAACATGGCGACCCTGGATTCGCTGCGTGACCAACTCGCTCGCATGCTCGACTGGCACGATGCGCACGCAACCTTCGATCAGGCGGTGGCCACCTTTCCGCCGAAGCTTTACGGCGTGCGACCAGAGGGGTTGCCGTATTCGGCCTGGCAGCTCGTCGAGCATCTCCGCCTCGCGCAACACGACATTCTCGATTTCTGCGTGAACCCGTCGTACACCGAGCTCGAGTGGCCAGCCGACTACTGGCCGCCGGACGCGGCGCCCCCGTCGTCAGCCGCGTGGAAGGAGAGCGTGGCGGCCTTCCGGAGGGATCGTGCAGCGCTGCAGGCACTGGCCCGCGACCCGGCCGTGGATCTCTTCGCCACGATTCCACACGGGACTGGACAGACGTACCTGCGCGAGATCCTGCTCGCCGCGGATCATACCGCGTATCACGTGGGGGAGCTGATCGTCGTCCGGCGGTTGCTCGGGGCGTGGCCGAGTGCGTGACGAGCTCAGCTGTCCTGTTGCGCCATGGCAGGACGTTCGAGCACTTCCTGAATCTTTCGCCGGAGCTCGTCGGGCGTGAACGGCTTCGAGAGAAAGCTGTGCCGCAGGTCGCGCACGCCGCGGTGCACGATCTCGTCGTCCGTGTAGCCGGACATGTAGAGCACGTTCAGCGCCTGCTGGTCCGAGCGCAGGCGATCCGCCAACTCGCGACCGTTCATCCCCGACAGCACGACATCGGTCACGAGCAGATCGATGGACGATGCATGCTCCTCGGCGATCCGGAACGCCTGCTCGCTGTTGGCCGCCTCCAGAACGACGTGACCGCTGGCGGAGAGAATGCGGCAGGCGAGTGCGCGAATGCCCGCGTCGTCCTCGACGATCAGGATCGTCGCCGTGCGCTGCCGCGTCGGCACGGGCGTTTCGGCCGCAGCGGTGCCGACCTGCACGTCGCATCGCGGCACGTAGATGAGGAACGTCGCGCCGGCGCCCACGTCACTCTCGACGACGACGTGGCCGCCGCTCTGCGCGATGATCCCGTACACGGTCGAGAGACCGAGCCCGGTCCCTTTGCCCGGCGGCTTCGTCGTGAAGAAGGGCTCGAAGATCTGCGTCCGGAGCGCCTGATCCATCCCGCATCCGGTATCGCTCACCCGCAGCACGACGTACTCTCCCGGCTCGACGACGCCGTGCTCGTGCCGGCGTGGCGTCATCACTCGGACATTGTCCGCTTCGATCGTGAGCTTCCCGCCGTCGGGCATCGCATCGCGCGCGTTGACCGCGAGGTTCATCACGACCTGCTCCAGCTGACTGGGATCCGCGCGCACCGGCCAGAGCTGTGGTGGCATCTGCACCGTCAGCTCGATGTCCTCACCAATCAGGCGGCGGAGCATCCGCTCGACATCGCCGATCACATGGACGAGATCGATGACCCGCGGCTGGAGCACCTGCTTGCGACTGAACGCCAGCAGCTGGCGCGTCAACGACGCCGCCCGGCGCGCCCCCTTCGTGATCTCCTCGATCTCGGCGCGCCGCGCATCTAACGGTTCGAGGCTCGCGAGCACCAGCTCGCTCGCGCAGCCGATCGACGTCAGGATGTTGTTGAGGTCGTGCGCCACGCCGCCGGCGAGCCGGCCGATCGCGTCCATCTTCTGCGAGTGGTGCAGCTCCTCCTCGAGTCGGCGTTGCGGCGTGAGGTCGCGCACGGTGTGCACCACGAGTCCCGGAGCGAAAACGGCCGCGCGCGTGTCGACGATGCGCACGCTGCCATCGGGACCGCGAATGCGAAGCTCTCCCGATGCCGGCACGTCGCGCGCCGAGGAGCCGTCGACCGGATCGGATGGCGCACCGTACAGCACGTCGCTCAGCCGACTGCCGAGCAGCGCGTGAGGAGCGCGCGCCGTCAGCTCGCTCGCGGCCGGGTTGGCATCGATGATCCGGCCGGTGTCGTCGGTGATGAAGAGCGCGTCGCTCACGTGCTCGAAGATGCGGCGCAGCCGCTCCTCGCTCTCCCGCATGGCCGCTTCCGCCCGCCGCCGCTGCCACCGCTCGCCCGCTCGCTCGATGCTCTGCAGCAACCGATCGGGCTGCACGGGCTTGATGAGATAATCGTAGCTCTGCTCGCGCAGCGCGCGCACCGCGCTGTCGACGGAGGCGTTCCCGGTCAGCACGACGATCTCGATCGCGTCGGAGATCGCCCGCAACTCGGCGACCAGCTCGATGCCGTCCATGTCCGGCAGCCGCAGATCGACGAGCGCGATCGCCGGCACTGCGGACGCCGATTGGACGACCTCGAGACCGTGTCGCCCCGATGAGACCGCCGTCGGAACGTAGCCATGCAGCGTCAGAATGTCGCCGATGGTCCTCGACATCTGATCGTCGTCGTCGACGACCAGCACGCCGAGCGGCTCAGGCGACGACCGCATCGAGCATCTCGACCAACTCGGGGAGCGGCACGGGCTTCCGCAGCACGTGCAGCGCGCCCTCGCGCTCCGCGGCCGCGATCACGTCGCTGGCCGTGTGCGCGGTCATGAGGATGACGCGAATCCCGGGACGGATCCGCTTCATGGCGCGCAACGCGTCCACACCGCTCGCGCCTTCCATGCGGACATCCATCAGCACGATGGTGAACGGGTGCGCCTGAATGGACGTGATCGCCTCTTCGCCGCTGTACGCGCCGTGCGCCTCCCATCCGTGCAGCTGCACGACGTCCGAGAGGGTCCGGACCATCTGCCGATCGTCATCGACGATCAACACGCGCTTCGTCATACGGGCGCCGACGGTGTGGTCAGCATCGCGAGCGAGAAGCTCGCGCCCGACCCGGGTTGACTGGACACCGTCAGATCGCCGCCGTTGGCCCGCGCCAGCGTGCGGGAGACGGCGAGCCCCAAGCCAATGCCGCGCGCTTTCGTCGTGAACAGCGGCTCGAAGATCTTCTCGAGGTGCTCCGGCAGGATGCCGGGTCCGGAATCCCGGACCTCGAGCACGACGTGCGTCGCATCGAGCACGTGCCCTCGCAGAAGCAACGTGCCGCTCGCCTCCTCGCACGACCGACTGCCGACCATCGCCTGGATGGCGTTCGTGATCAGATTCAGCACCACCTGGCCGATCTGCGTGCAGTCGGCGGAGACGAGTGGCAGATCGGTGGGGAACGCGCGCTCCACGTGGATGCTCGCCGGGATGCACGAGCGCCCGAGCTGCTGCGCGACCAGATCCTCGAGCACGATCCATTCGCGCTGCGGCGATTTGACGCGTGCGAAGTCCAGAAGGTCGGTGACGATCTTCTCCGAGAGACCGATCTGTGTCCGCAGAATGCCCAGATACTCGAGGACGTTCGGCGGCGCATCCTCGAGGACCACGCTGAGGTAATACAGCGCGTTCGTCATGACGCCGAGCGGATTCCGCAATTCGTGTCCGACGCCGCCCGCGAGCTGGCCCAGGATGGCGAGTCGTTCGCGCCGCACCAGCTCGTCCTGCGCTCGGCGCAGCCCCTCGACTGCCTCCTGCAGCTCGCGCGTCCGCTCGGCCACGCGCTCCTCGAGTACGGTGCGGCTGTCCTGGACCTGCTGCGCCATGCTGTTGAACGCCGTCGCCAGTCGTCCGAGCTCATCGGCACGAACGAGCGCGACGCGTCGCGCGTAGTCGCCGCCGGCCAGATCCTCGGCGGCCTGCGTAACCTCCGCGAGCGGGGCGGTGATGTGATTGCTCAGGAGCCACGCCCCGGCGACCCCCGCGGCAATGATGAGCAGTGCGACGATGCCGATACTGAACAGGAAGTGCCGCGCGGGGCGGAGGACGGCGCTCCGAGGGGTCTCCACCCATACCAACCAGGGGGTCGGGGGGGCCAGAGCCATTGCGCCAAGCCGCGTCACGCCATCCGGTGCAGTGAACTGCACGGGAGTGCCGGCGGGAACGGGGACAGCGGGTCCGGTTGCCGGCTTCGCGCCCTTGGCCCACAGGCCGCCCGATGCATTGCCGAGCATCGACACGGCGTCAGCGCCCATGATCCCGCTCACGAGCTGCGCCGATTCGCCGGAGACACGCCGCGTTTCGACGACGAAGCCCAGCGTATCACCCTGGCGCTTGACGACGGGCGCAATGAGGTCGTACAGGACGGTGTCCCCGACGGCCACGAGCGGCCCGATCCAACTCCCACCTCGCATGGCATCATGGGGCGCGGCGTCCGCGGTGGGGAATCCCGCGCGGCTGAGTGCCGCAGTCCCCACCGTCAGTAGCTGCGCGCCGCCCGCTCCCCACAGCGCCACGGCCGCCGCCCACCGGCTGTTCGACAGCTCGCGCTCGAGTGCGTCCTGCGCGGCGGCACGCGTGGCCTCTGTCGGGGCGGCGAGAAAGCGTACGACTGCGGAGTCGGATGCGACGTGTTGGGCGCGCACGCTGAGACTCCACGCCGTTCCCGTATAAACGTCAGCGAGTCGCTGTGATGCGTTGGTCACACGCCCGCGTGCCGAATCGATGAGCGTGGACTCGAGTTGGCGGTACGCAATCCCCGACACGATCACGACCACTGCGACGAGCAGCGACGAGATGAGGAGCGGGAGTTTTCGCCTGATCGGCTGCCACCGAGAAGGAACGTGCACGGGATGGCGACCTCGAATGCGGAGCGGAGCCCTCGTCGGGCCCCCGGGCGCAGGTACGATGATGCATCGGCGGGATTGCAACACCCGGTGCGTGTGGCCAGTGAGTGTTGCTCTCTGGAGACGGATGACGGAGGGGAACGTCACCGTGCGCGCGACGCATCGCCCTGCGATATCACCCGCATTAACGCACGCTAATTGTTCACATGGCGGCGTGCATCGCGATCATCGGTGTATCCCGCGACCGATCTGCTCGACGACCGACTGGCGAGTACGAGGGGCGGCTGTCATCTTCGTACCTTCTCCTTCCCGGCCGGCTTTCCCCCAGCCGTTCTCGCGACGACTGCAGCGGTGGCGGCGCCAACGCGCATCGGTCAGCTCGGGCAGCCGGACCATCCCGATAGCACCAGCTGCAAAGAGGACCATGGCTGACACAAAGCAACTCATCATCGGCGGTCGCGCGGGCTTCACGCCGCGCATCGGGGACCTGGTCACGATGATGGAGTACGTCCGCGCGACGACCGTGCAGGCCGTCGATGGACTCACGATCGCGGAGCTCGATCACCTGGCCGACGCGGAGAGCAACAGCATCGGCGCGCTCCTCGCGCACATCGCCGCCGTCGAGACCTACTACCAGGTGGCGAATCTGGAGCGCCGGGATTTCACGGACGCCGAACGCGAGCGCTGGGGACCGGCGGTGCAGCTCGGCGAGCAGACGCGTAGCGTGGTTCGTGGGCGGCCGCTCGAGCGCTATCTCGCGGATCTGTCAGAGGTGCGCAGCCGGACGCTCGCGATGCTCGCCGAGCGGGACGATGCGTGGCTCGCTGAAACGGTGGAGCTCCCGGGCGCCCGTCTGAACAACCACTTCATGTGGTTTCACGTCTTCGAGGACGAGCTCAACCATCGCGGGCAGATCCGCTGGCTGCGCAAGCGGCTGCCGCCACGCCGATGAACGGCGCCCGCCGGTCCGATGTGCTCGCTCCGGCGGGCGCCGCTGGTGTCAGGCCGGGCTCTCGCCGCTCCGGTCGTTCCCGCGATTCCGCAGCCACCGCACGATGCACACGACGAGCACGATCGGGATCGCGATCTTGAGCGCCAGGAGCCCGAGCTTGAGAATCGTGGTGACGATGCCGAGCACCACGCCCGCGCCACCCACCGCGATCCCGCGCGGAAGACCCGTGAGCACGAGGAGCACGAGCAGCGGAACGCCGACCAGGAGCAGCACGAGTGCCAACGGCATCCCGAGCCCCGTGAGCACGAGCGCCAGCAGGAGCACGATCAGCATCAACAACCCGAGCACCATTCCGAACGACCGGCGCAGGAACCAGCCGAGCATTACCGTCTTCAGGACATTCCACATGACACCGCCTCCGCGAGCGAGCATCCGAGTTGGGTTGTCCAGCCCTACCGCACGGCGCGCGGGAGAGTTTCACGGACGCGGCGACTGTCCGGGCACGCCGGCGCGGAACGGTCCCGCATGATGCTTCCCGATCCGGTCATCACGCGCGCGCTCCTCGTCCGCGCCGCGTTCCTCTGGCTCGGCACGCGTGTGCTGTTCGCGTTTGCCGGGCTGCTCGCGGCAGGCGTCCTCGGTCCGCCGTCGCTCACCGTCGCGCCGCACACCGCGATCGCGATCGCCTGCCTGGTCGGTGCACTCGGCGTGCTCGATGCGCGGCGGCGCCACGAGCATCTCCTGCTCGCCAACCTCGGCGTTTCGCTGTGGCCCGTCTGGATCATTTCGCTGGCGCCCGCGCTCATCGCCGAGGGGGTCGTGGCACTCGTGGCCTCGTGATGCGCGACGTGCTCGTCGTCGACTGCGTCGGCAAGACGTACGGCGATCGGCGCGTGCTCACTGCCGCGTCGTTGCGCTGCGCGGCGGGCGCCGTCACGGCACTGCTCGGCCGCAACGGTGCGGGGAAATCGACGCTGCTCAAGATTGCGGCTGGATGGATCGCACCGGATTATGGGCTCGTGCACTTCAGGGACACGCGCTTCGTGCGCGCCAGGCTGCACGTGCTCGCACAGCAGGGACTGTTCTATCTACCGGACCACGACCTGCTTGCGGACTCGTTCACCATCCGACAGCAGCTCGCGCTCGTGCAGCGCCGCTTCGGCGGCGGCTCGATCGATGACGTCGCCGCGACCACCGGGATCAGCGACCGGCTCGATCAGCGTCCGCGCGAATTGTCGGGCGGTGAGCGGCGTCGCGCGGAGCTCGCCGCCGCGCTGCTCCGCGCGCCTGCGTGCTTGCTCGCGGACGAGCCATACCGCGGCATCGCGCCGCACGACGCCGAGGTCCTCTCGCACACCTTTCGTCACCTGGCGCGCACGGGGTGCGCCGTCGTCGTCACCGGACACGAGGTACCGACGCTCATGGACGCCGTCGATCGCGTCGTCTGGTGCACGGCGGGGACGACGTACGATCTCGGCACGCCCGCCGAGGCGAGCGGCGAGTGGCGCTTTCAGCGCGAGTATCTGGGGTGGGCGTAGGACCGGCACACGATCATAAACGAACACCGACGTCATCATGAGCTCGATCACTCGCTGCGCGTGGGCCAAGACCCCGCTCGGCATCGCTTATCACGACACCGAATGGGGCGTCCCCGTGCACGACGACCGCACGCTCTTCGAGTTCCTCCTTCTCGAGGGCGCGCAGGCTGGCTTGAGCTGGGAGACGATCCTCACCCGCCGCCGCGAGTACACACGCGCCTTCGACAACTTCGACCCCGCGCTCGTCGCCGAGTATTCGCCGGCGAAGATCGACGAGTTGATGCGGAACCCCGGCGTGATCCGCAACCGGCTGAAGCTCGAAGTGACCGTGCGCAACGCGCGTCACTTTCTCGCGATCCAGCGCGAGTTCGGGAGCTTCAACGCGTACGTGTGGCGCTTTGTCGGCGGCGCGCCCAAAGTGAACCGCTGGCGCTGGTCCACCGATGTCCCCACGCGGACCGCGGAATCCGATGCCCTCAGCAAGGACCTCACCCGCCGCGGCTTCAAGTTCGTCGGCTCGACGATCTGCTACGCGTACATGCAGGCGATGGGGATGGTGAACGATCACCTGGTGAAGTGCTTCCGATACGCGGAAGTCGTCAGCTCTCAGTCGTCGGTCGTCAGCCAGCAGTCGACAGGCGCTCCGACGCTGCCCGAGGGTTCTTCAGACGACTGACGACTGACGACTGACGAC
>DASSNR010000317.1:0-4507 GCA_035687925.1 Gemmatimonadaceae bacterium
CCAGAGCACGGCCATGACGTCCAACTCTCGATCGGTGAAGGAGATGTCCATGGCGCCTCACAACTAGAGTTTTAGTAGATCACGGCGCGAGCGCGCCGATGATCGCTACTAGAGTTGTAGTAGAGACGCCCGAGCCAACCCGGCGTCACACGGTAGGGAACGAGCTTCCGGTGCTCTGGGCTCCGGCCCACAGACACGGCCGCAGTGGGGGACACGGGGAGGCGACTCTCGGGTGACGGATGCACGACGGGGCGGCAGGTTCTCGCCCCTGCCGCCCCGTCGTGCCTGGTCCCCGTCGTCACGTACCGGCCGGCCGCTTCATGGACGATGCGACCCCGCCTCAGAACGGTAGATCGTCGTCCTCGTCCTCGACGGTCCCGTTGAAGTCGTCGAAGTCGCCGCCCGACGAGCCGGCTGACGACTTCGCGCCCTGCGTCGCGCCAGCTCGGCTTCGCGCGCCACCACCGCTCTCAGCGTCGAAGCCGTCCGCACCGCCGGACCGCCCGCTCAGCATGATCAGCTCGCGGACGTTGATCTCCGTGGTGTAGCGCGTCTGGTTCTCCTTGTCCTGCCACTGGCGATACTCGATGCGCCCCTCGACGTATACCTTGTCCCCCTTCTTCAGATAGCGCTCGACGATGTCCGCCAGCTGCGAGCTCTTGCTGTTCCAGACCACGCACCGATGCCACTCCGTCTTCTCCTGCTTCTCCCCGGACGCCGCGTTCCACGAGCGGCTGGTGGCCAGCGAGAAGGTTGCGACCCGGTTCCCCCCCGACGTCGACCGGACCTCGGGATCGGCCCCGAGATTCCCGATCAACGTCACCTTGTTCAAGCTTCGACTCACGGTTCCTCCTGGCAAATGGCGAGTTGAACTCACCGCACACAGTATACGGGAGCGCTCGGACCTGCGCAACCAAATCCCTGCACATCAAGCACTTCCATTGCACTTCCTCAGATACTTTATCAAGTCACGACTCGGGCAGAACGAGCCGCAGAACGCGGGCGTCTTCCACGGGCTTCCGATAATAGGCCCGCCGGCGTCCGACCTCCACGAATCCCCGTGAATTGTACAGCGCGCGCGCGGCCGCGTTCGAGTCCCGCACCTCGAGGTACAGCGACGTCACGTGATGCATTCGCGCTGAGCGGATCGTCGCGTCGAGCATCGTCGAGCCGACATGCCGGCGGCGCGCCGCGGGGGACACGGCCAGATTCGCGATCTCCCCCTCGTCGGCCACGAACCACGCGACGACGTACCCGGCGACTCGGCCATCCTCCAGCGTCGCGACGGTGAAAATCGCGCGTTGATCCCGGAGCACGCTCTCGAACGACCGCTGGCTCCACGGATCGCTGAACGATGCCTGCTCGATGCGCGCCACCGACTCGAGGTCGTCCGCGACAGCCGGCCGCAGCGACACGCCGCGCGCGGCACTCGCCCATGAACGTCCATCCCGCGGCTCGAAGCCGCCAGCACCAACTCGACTCATACGCGCGGCAGCGCCCGCCCGTGCGCGGCCTCCCAGCGCACCTGCGCCTCCGCCAGGCGCCCATAGTCGGGCTCCCACGCGGACAGGTCGACAGCATGTGCATCGTCCAACCGGGAGACGAGTCGTGCGACGCCCCGGGCGTGAGGATGCGCTTCGATCGCTTCGTGGGGACCGATGAGCCGCGCGGAGATCACCGACGCGCGCTCGGCCACCTCGGCGCGCGGCACCAGCGCGGGCGGCTCCACCTCGTCGATCCCGCCGTCCGGACGCACCGCGTACGCTGCCGCGAACACGTCGCCCCTCAACGCATCGAGCACCGCCATGAAGCGCCCGCCGGATTCCGTCTCCGGCGCACCGGCGACGATGAGCAGCAGCGATGGCACCGCGAGCAATGGCACGCCGCGCCCCGCCGCAATCCCCTTGGCGATCGACGCCGCGATGCGGAGGCTGGTGAAGCTCCCCGGTCCGGCCCCGCACACTATGCGGTCGACGTCGGCCACGCTCACCCCTGCGGCCTCGAGCGCTTCCGCCACGGTGGGCATGAGCCGCTCCGAGCGCTCGCCGCGCATGGCGACCTCGCACTCGGCGAGCACACGATCGCCGTCGATGATCGCGACGGAGCCGGCATATGTGGATGCGTCCAGCGCGAGCGTGACCATGTGCATCACCCTGCGAGGAGCAGGCGCCGGGTGGGGTCGGCAGGATCGTGCTCGAGCTCGATGGGCACCGCATCGGGTGGGAGGCGGTCCCCCGCCCTGTCGGGCCACTCGACGAGCACGATCGCGTGTGCCGAGATGATGTCATCCCACCCGAGGTTGGTCAGCTCGAGGGGATTCGAGAGGCGATAGAGATCGAGGTGGTACACTGTGCAGTGTGCACCGGCGTACTCATGGACGAGGGCATACGTCGGGCTCGTGACCTCATCGCGCACGCCCATTCCGCGACACATTGCCTGCACGAGGGTCGTCTTCCCGGCGCCCAGGTCGCCCGAGATCGCGAAGAGCAGCGGCGGCTGCGCGGCGCGGCCAAGCTGCACACCCCAGGAGATCAGCTCGTCGCGCGTGAGCGCGATGCGGCCGCGCGTGGCCAGTGCCGGGACGATGTGGTGGTGCGGTTGGAGCACCTAGCGCCCGGCCTTGATGCGGTCCAACCCGCCCGCGCGACGACGATGATCGCCGTTCGCCTTTGCCTTGAGCTCGAAGAGCTGATCGCGCAGTTGCGCCGCTGCCTCGAAGTCGAGGTCTGCCGCCGCTTCGCGCATCTGCTGCTCGACCATCTCGATCATCGCCGCGAGGTCCAGCTCGGCGGCGTACGTCTGCGCTGGCTCGGCCACGCGCTTGGCCTGCCCTTCGCGCTCCGTACGCGCATCGGCCACGCGCGTGATGAACCGCACCTGCTCGGTGCTCTTCACGATCGTCGTCGGCGTGATCCCGTGCTCCTGGTTGTGCGCCATCTGTAGCTCGCGGCGGCGCATCGTCTCGTCGATGGCGCGCTGCATGGAGCCGGTGATCCGGTCCGCGTAAAAGATCGCGCGTCCGCTGGCGTTCCGTGCCGCGCGTCCGATGGTCTGGATCAGCGAGCGGTCGCTGCGCAGGAAGCCTTCCTGATCCGCATCGAGCACCGCCACGAGCGATACCTCGGGGAGGTCGAGCCCTTCTCGCAGGAGATTGATGCCGACGAGCACATCGAACTCGCCGAGTCGCAGCCCGCGAATGATCTCCATCCGCTCGATGGCATCGATGTCCGAGTGCATGTAGCGCACGCGGACGCCCATCTGCTGGAGGTAGTCCGTGAGATCCTCCGCCATGCGCTTGGTGAGCGTCGTGACGAGCACGCGTTCGCCCCGCCGCTCGCGCGTGCGGATCTCGCCCAGGAGATCGTCCACCTGCCCACGCACGGGACGCACTTCGATCTCGGGATCGACGAGCCCTGTCGGACGAATGATCTGCTCGACGACGACCCCCTCCGACAGCCGCAGCTCGAGCTCCGCGGGCGTGGCCGAAACGAAGATCGCGCGCGGCGTGAGCGAGAGGAACTCGTCGAAGGTGAGTGGACGGTTGTCGAGCGCGCTCGGCAGGCGGAAACCGTAGTCGACGAGCGTGAGCTTGCGCGCGCGGTCGCCATTGAACATCCCGCCGATCTGCGGGAGCGAGACGTGCGACTCGTCGACCACCACGAGAAAGTCCTCGGGGAAATAGTCGAAGAGACACGCCGGACGCTCGCCCGCATTGCGCCCGGAGAGGTGCCGTGAGTAGTTCTCGATCCCCGCGCACATTCCGATCTCGAGCATCATCTCGACGTCGAAGTGCGTGCGCGACTCGAGCCGCTGCGCCTCGAGCAGCTTCCCCTGCCCGCGCAGCTCGCCCAGTCGTTCCGCGAGCTCCGCGTTGATGCGCTCGACCGCGCGCTCGATCGTGGGACGTGACGTAACGAAGTGCTTGGCCGGGTAGATGGCCGCGCGCTCCAGCTCGGCGATCGCGTTCCCGGTGACGACATCGATCTTCGAGATGCGCTCGATCTCGTCGCCCCACATTTCGATGCGGACGCCCTGCTCCTCGTACGCGGGAAGGATCTCGACCGTGTCGCCTCGCACGCGGAAGGTGCCGCGCTCGAACGCGATGTCGTTGCGCGAGTACTGAATCCCGACGAGCGCGCGCAGGATGTCGTCGCGGGCGATCGCCTCACCCGTTTTGAGCGACACCATGCGCTCGCGATACGTCACGGGGTCACCCAACCCGTAGATCGCCGAGACCGTCGCCACGATGATCACGTCGTCCCGCTCCATGAGGCTGGACGTCGCGCGCAGCCGCAGCCGGTCGATGTCCTCGTTGATCGACGCGTCCTTCTCGATGTACGTGTCGGTCGACGGGACGTACGCTTCGGGCTGGTAGTAGTCGTAGTACGAGATGAAGTACTCGACCGCGTTCCGCGGGAAGAAGCTCTTCAGCTCGCCGTAGAGCTGCGCCGCGAGCGTCTTGTTGTGCGAGAGGACGAGGGTGGGCTTGCCGTACGCCTTGATGACG
>DASSNR010000336.1:0-7574 GCA_035687925.1 Gemmatimonadaceae bacterium
TGTCCGCCGGCGTTGCGCTGATGCCGTCGAAGTCGCTCCCGATCCCGACGTGATCGACGCCGGCCACACGCGCGATGTGGTCGATGTGATCGATCAGCACGGAGAGCGGGATGGGCGGGATCGCGCGGAGGAGCTCGGTGCGCCGGATGGACGCACGCTCGCGCACCAGATGCTCATCGTCACCCGCTGCGCGCTGCGCGTCCGACTCGGCGCGGATCGTCTCCTCCATCACCGCCATGTCGTGCGCGAAACGCTCATCGAGAAAGCGCGCGTAGAAGTTGACGCTCACGACGCCCCCCGTGTCGGCGATTGCGCGCAACTGCTCGTCGCGCAGGTTGCGTGGGTGGTCGCTCAACGCACGCGCGCTCGAGTGCGAGGCGATCACGGGGGCATCGGACACGGACATGACATCGGCCAACGTCGCATCGGAGACGTGTGAGACGTCCACGAGCATCCCGATCCGATTCATCTCGCGGATGACCTCTCGCCCGAACTCCGTCAGTCCGCCCGTGCGGGTCCCGTTCACGCCGACGGAGGACCCCGCCCACGCGTTCCCGTTGTTCCAGGTGAGCGTGAGGTAGCGCGCGCCGCGCGCGTAAAGATTTCGCAGCTTGTCGAGCGAGCTCTCGATCGCGTGGCCCCCCTCCACACCGATCAGGATCGCGACCTGCCCATCGCGCTTCGCGCATCGGATGTCGTCGGCCGTCGTCGCAAGCGTGAGCTCGCGCGGATGCCGGCGCACGAACGCGTGGATCGCATCGATCAACGCGTTCGCGCGATCGAACGACTGGTCCGGCTCGGCGAGCGCGTACGGTGCATCCACCCACGCCGCGAAGACCTGCGCAGTGATCCCGGAACGCAGGAGACGCGGAAGATCGGTGTGCCCCTCCGCGCTCGTGTGGCTGACATCCGGATCATACCCATCATCGAGCACCTTCGTGGGCATGTCGTTGTGCGTGTCGATCACGATCGCGTCGCGGTAGAGCTGCCACGCGTGCTCGGAAACGCCGGAGGGCTTGCTTGGAGAATCGGTCATGGGATTGGTCGCGTATCCTGTACCAAGGTTGTCATCCCGAGCGGAGCGAGGGATCTCGAGCTGGCGAACGAGCGAACAGCAGATCCCTCGCTCCGCTCCGGATGACCCTCCGATGTCAGCGCCGTGCACGCCGCCGCTGAGCGGGACGACTCGGCGTGCGCGACACGTACGGGTTGTTCGTCACGATCCATCGCAGCGGCCACTCGGCCGCGCGTGTGATACCGATGCGCGCCGTGATGGCGACGTCGGCATCCGCCACGCGCGTGCCGCGGCAGATCATCAGTGGTGGCTCATCGAGTGACACACCGTTCAGCGTGCCGGTGATGCCGAGCGCCGCACACAACTTGCCGGGACCGTTGGTGAGATCGC
The DNA here is from genome assembly GCA_035687925.1 of Gemmatimonadaceae bacterium. Taxonomy (GTDB): domain Bacteria; phylum Gemmatimonadota; class Gemmatimonadetes; order Gemmatimonadales; family Gemmatimonadaceae; genus DASSNR01. The sequence continues at coordinate 1,406 of DASSNR010000336.1, forward strand.
GACCGGCGCGTGGATGATGCCGGCGCTCGCGCATGAGCTCGATCCCCTCGATGGGCTCGAGCGCGCGCACGAGCACGGCACTCGGCAGTCCCTCGGCGCGCGTCACGGCGTTGAAGCACCAGTGCGCGCCGTAGATGAAATAGACGTACGCAGTGCCCGGCGGTCCGTACAGACACTCGGTCCGCGCGGTCCTGCCCGCGGCGGCATGGCACGCGGGGTCGTGCTCGCCGAGGTACGCTTCGGTTTCGACGATGCGTCCCGCGGTCACGCCCTCTGCGCTCTCCGACACGAGAATCGCGCCGAGGAGGTCGCGCGAGACGAGCTCCGTGTCGCAATTGTAGAACGATGCCGGGAACGGAGCCCCGAAGCGAGAACGCCGCGCGGAGCGCGCGGCGTTCGTCGTCATGCTTCGTTCTCCGACGGCGTTGCCGCGGCCTTCTTGCGTGCGCGCGGGCGTCGAGCCTTCTTCGCGGCCGGCTTCGCCTCGGCGGGCGGTGCCGCCTCGGCACCATCGGCGGCGTTGGGCGCGCCATTCGTCGCCGCACCCTCAGCGCCGGCTGCGGCCGCCTGCTTGCGACCACGACCTCGCCGTGCGCCGCCCGCCGCCTTCTTCTTGGCGGCAGCGCGACGTCCGGTCTTCTTCCCCCGTGTCGCGGTCTCGGCAGACGCCTCGGCGGGCGCAGTCGCTGCCGCGTGATCGGCTGCCGCGGGTGCCGAAGTCTCCTCACTCGCTGCGGAGCGCGCGGGCGCTACGACACCGACCGTGAGCAGCTCGGGTGGCAGCTCGCCCGGCGCACCGGGGCGAACACCGCGTGGGCGAATCCCACGACGAAGCGACGTCGCGCGCGCGGCGGTGCGCGCCGCCTGGCCGGCGGCCGACTCGGCTGCCGGCGTGAGTTGCTCGTCCACGTTACCCACCGGCGCAATCGCGGGTGACACTTCCCACGTCTCGCCGTGCTTGCGCAGATCGATGAGATCTGCGTCGTGCATATCACGCAGGATGCGCGGGAAGAAGCGGTCGCTCAGCGTCTCGCTGTCGCGGCCGAGGAGCGTGCGCGCCTTGTCGCGCAGATCGGTCGCGAGCACGGACTCGGCACCAGTCTCTGCCACCAGCGCGTCCAGCGCGCGGCGCACGAGGTTGAACGCCTCATCGCGCGTGAGCCGCTCGCCCGTCATCGTCGCGGGATTGGCGACGGGTGGTGCGAGCGGTGCGATCTCGGGGGCGCGCACTGCGGGTGCCGTCTGCTCCGGCATCTCCTGCAGCACCGGGACGCTCGACGGCGTCGTCTCGCGGCCGCGACGGCCGCGTCCACCCCGGCCACGGCGTGAGCGGCGTCCGTTCTCCGCGCCGTCGCGCACGTGCTCGGGCTCCTCCTCGACGCGCGCGGCAACGGGGAGCGCAGGCGTCTCGGGAGCCGCACCCGCGACGTCGATCTCGTACTGCCCGTTGTCGAGCCGAGTGACCGTGAGCAGGCCGCGCTGTGCCGCCTCCTGCACGAAGCGCGAGAACTTCGCCATGCCGAGATCCTTCTCGTCGAACGTCGAGTCGATCTCCTGCATGACCTGCTTGAGGCGGTCGGCGCGCATCACGTCGCCGTTGCGCTTCATCCGCTGGACGGCCTCGACCACCAGCTCCCACGGATCGTGCTTGACCGTCTCTTCATCGCCGGACTTCACGAGCCCCGCGAGCGCGTTGTAGCTGTAGTACTCGTCGCAGTTCATGACGAGCAAATCGCTCGACGACTCGCGGATGCCGACGCCGATCACGTACTTGCCGTACTCCTTGAGCTTGATCACCAGGCTCGAGAAATCGGAGTCGCCGGAGAGGAGGATGAAGGTGCCGATCTCGGGGCGCGTGAACACGAGCTCGAGGGCATCGATCGCGAGACGAATGTCGGTCGCGTTCTTCTTCGACGAGCCGTATGCGGGCGCGTAGATGAGATCGATGGACGACTCGGTGAGCGGGACGACGTACGAGGGGTAGCGGCGCCAGTCGGCGTAGGCCCGCTGGACGGCGACTTTCCCTTTGATGATGTCGGAGGAGAGGAGCGTGCGGAGCTCCGCGTGCAAGTCTTCGCGGACGCCCATCGTCACGTTATCGAAGTCGATCAACAGCGCCGCGTTCGGCGCGCGCACGTAGGGTGCGGTGACCGCGGTCGGCGACGGGGGTGCGTAGGCTTGTGGACCGCGGTGCACGGGGACGGCGGGAGTCCGGGTCACGGCCGTCCGGGTATTTCGTGGAGTCATGAACTTCCTATCGTGGCGGTGTAATCGAGCGCGACGACGCGCTCGAGCTCTCGCCGCTTCACCTTTCCGCTCCCGGTCATTGGAAAGGTATCGAAGAAGCGGACGAGATCGGGGATTTTGTAGTCGGCCATCGTCACGCGTGCGAACTCTTTCACTTCCTCGCCGGTGATGACCGCGCCTTCGACAGGAACGAGGCATGCGCACACCAGCTCTCCCATGATGTCATGGGGGATACCGATCACGCAGACATCGTCCAGTGCGGGGTGGGCGCGGAGCTGGTCTTCGACCTCGCGCGGATAGATCTGATATCCGCCACGCACGATCGTCTCCTTGGTGCGCCCAACGACTCGCAGATAGCCCTCCTCATCGATGATGCCGAGATCACCGGTGAGGAAGAACCCTTCGGGAGAAAAGGACCGGGCAGTCTCTCCCGGCATGCGGGCGTAGCCCTGCATGACGTTCGGCCCGCGGACGGCCAGCTCGCCGACCGCTTCGGGCCCGTGCAGTGCGCCGGTGACGAAGTCCACCACCTTGATCTCGACGCCGGGGAGCGGTCGCCCCACGGTCGTGAGTCGCTTCTCTTCCGGATCGCTGAAGCGGGTGATCGTCACGACGGGCCCGGTCTCGGTGAGACCGTAGGCCACCTGCACATTGCACCATCGCCGGATGCGACGTACGAGCTCATCGCTCACCGGGCTGCCGGCGCAGATTCCGGTGCGGAGATGCGGGAACCGGGCGGGGTCGAACCCGGGGGCGCGCATAAGCAGCTGGAACATCGTGGGGACCCCGTGCAGCACCGTGATCTTCGCGCGCTCGAGCAGGTCGAGCGCCTCGTCGGCGTCGAACTGCTCCTGCAGCACGAGCGTTGCGCCGGCGGCAACCGTGCCGACGACGATGCTGAAGCCGAAGATCGTGAACAGCGGAACGCACGCGAGCACGCGATCCGCGGGCTCCATCTCGAGCACCTCCGAGGTGCGCGCCGCCGTCTCGACGATGTTCCGGTGCGAGAGGCGCACGCCCTTGGGCTTCCCCATCGTCCCCGACGTGTAGAGAATCGCGAGGTCGGCATCCTCGTCGGTTCCGTTCGACGGCGGGATCGGGCGTCCCTCTCCACTCGACAGGAGATCCTCGAACTGGAAGATCCTGTCGTCGTACCACAGCTCCTCCTCCCCCACCGTGATCAGGTATTGCAGATCGGGGAGCTCGGTGATGATGTCCTCGAACATCGCGAGATAGTCCACGCCGTCACTATGTTCGACAGCGAACACCGCGGACACCTCGGCGTGCCGGAGCTGGTACTTGAGCTCGTGGTGGTTCAGGCGTGGATTGAGCGGGACCACCGTCGCGCCGAGCTTGGCTGCGGCGAAGAGGGCGATGATCCACTCGGGCAGGTTGGGCATGACGATCGCGACGCGATCCGATGCCTCGATCCCCAATTCCGCGAGTGCCGCCGCCATGGCTGCGGCCTTCGCGTCCACCTGCTCGTAGGTGAGCGTACGTTCCCCCGCGACCAACAACGGGCGTCGCGGATGCGCGCACGCACGTTCCGCGAGGGTGCGGTCAAGCATCCATGCGCTGGCCATCAGGTTCCAATCACGGTGCACATCACAATCGGTGTAATGTAAGCACGGAAAAGGAATTGCGTAAAGAGTATGGGCTGTGAGCACGGAGATCGAGCACGCCTCTGGCTCATCGCCCGCTCACAACCCACAGCTCAGAGCTCAAAGCTCACAGCCCAAACGCTTTGATCACCACCCGCTTGGGCCGCTGTCCATCCCATTCGCCGTAGAACACGCGCTGCCACGGACCGAAGTCGAGGCGGCCCTCGGTCACAGGGACGATCACCTCGTGGCCGACGGTGAGCGAGCGCAGATGCGCGGCCGCGTTGTCTTCGCCCGTGCGGTTGTGACGATAGCGCTCCGGGTCCCAGGGCGCGCTGCGCTCCTCGAGCCATTGCTGGATGTCCGCCCACAAGCCGGGCTCGTGGTCGTTCACGAAGACGGACGCCGAGATGTGCATGGCGGAGACGAGGATCATCCCCTCACGGATCCCCGACGCCGCGCGAACCGCTTCGACCTCGTCGGTGATGTCGATGATCTCCTGCCGCTTCTCCGTGTCGAACGTGAGATAACTGGTGTGAACCTTCATGCGCGATCCGACGCCGGGATTGGAGGCTTGGGGACTCACTCGCTGCGCGCCCCGCTCGTGGCCGCCTCCTCGAGCGCGGCCAGGAACGCCCCTACGTTATCCCATGCGCCGTCGAAGCGCACGAGGTTGATGAAGAAAGTCGGCGTCCCGTTCACACCGCTCCGCACCCCGCTCATGAAGTCGGCCCGGATCCGCGCCACGTGCGCTCCGTCCTCGATTTCGCGCGCGATCTCGCGCGCGTCGAGCCCGAGTTCCGCCGCGTAGCGCACCAGATGCTCATCGTCGAGCGCATCCTGGTGCTCGAACAGCGTGTCGTGCATCGGCCAGAAATCCCCCTGCTCGCCCGCGGCCTCCGCGGCTTCTGCCGCATGCTCGGCGTAGGGGTGCGACTCGGTGAGGGGGAAGTTCCGGTAGACGAAGCGGAGCCGGTCGCCCATGCGGGCCTGCAGGTCTTTCACGATCGGATACGCGCGACCGCAGTGCGGGCACTCGTAGTCGCCGTACTCCACGAGCGTGACGGGTGCATCCGTCGGTCCCTGCGTGTGATCGTGCTCGTTTGCCGGCGGGTTGAGTCGCGGCTGTCCAGGCTTCGGTCTCATCGGGCCACCTCGCGCGGCTGCAAGTGCTCGAGCGCATCGAGAATCCCATCGGCGCCGGGGTTCACTCCGATTGGCGAGACATAGCTCCAGCGAATGATCCCCTCGTCATCGATGACGAAGAGCGCCCGGCCCGCCGTGCCATCCTCGGGACGATAGACGCCGTACTGCCGCGCGACCTCGCCTTTCGGCTCGAAGTCGGCGAGCAGCGGGAAGTGGAGGTTGCGCGCCTCGGCGAAAGCGCGGTGACACCAGACGCCATCCACGGAGATCCCCATCAGCTCGGCGTCATAGCGCCGGAACTCCGGGAGGATCTCGTTGTACAGCGCCATCTGATCGCTGCACACGGGACTCCAGTCGGCCGGAAAGAACGCGAGGATCACCGGGTGCCCGCGGAAGTCGCTGAGGCTCACCGATTGATCGGGCGTCGAGTGCAGGGTGAAATCGGGGGCGACCGTGCCGGCGGCGAGCGCGTGCTCAGGGGGCGCACCTGCGCCGCCGGCCCCGTGAACGTGTGCAGCTGAGCTCATCGAAGACCTCCACATCGGATGCAAATCGTGTCGCAAGTTTCGTAGCACTGACCATGCCCGCGCGCGCCCGCGCGCGCCGTTCCCCCCGCTCGCGCGCTGCGTCCGGATGACGCGCGCGTTACATTGTCTGGCATCGCAGGTGGAAACTCCCATCGTGACCCCTCGTAGGGAGTCGTTGTGAAGCGTCTGAGCTTCCGCACGCGGGTTCTCCTCTATCTGGTGCTCTTCGCCGTCGTCCCTGCCAGCGTCCTCATGCTCGGCGGTGCCGTGCTCGCCGGGTCGGCGCTCCCCGTCCTCAGCGGGAGCGGTGCGTGGGACAACGTGGCGCTCAGCGGACAGCGCGCCATCGCGGCGGTCCGCAGCGCGCCGCTCACGCGTCATCAGCGCGCGCTGCTGGATGCGCATGAGCAGGAGCTGGCCGCGTCGCTCACGCAGGCGCGGCGCTACAACTTTCTCATGTCGCGCGTGGTCGTGCTCGTTGCCCTGTTCGCGGTACTGGGCACGGCGCTGCTCGCGCTCCTTGCGTCGCGGGTAGCCAGCCACCTGAGCCGGCAGCTCAGCCGACCGCTCGACGAGGTGGTGGGATGGACGGAGCTCATCGCGCGTGGCAAGGCGCTGCCGGAGGGACCACCGCGACGCGGTGCGCCG
>DASSNR010000062.1:0-3802 GCA_035687925.1 Gemmatimonadaceae bacterium
CGTCGCTATGCGCGCAGTCAAGGCGGGTTCTACGGCCACTATCTGCACCGGGGCGATCTCTTCATCGCCCGGCGCGTCGCGTTCGAGCTGGCGCGCTCACCCTGGCTCCTGCTGCGTGGGCTCGCCAGCCGCAACCCGCACCTCGCGGAGATGGGCCGTGCGTACATCGGCCAGCTGGTCCCCGGCATGATTCACGGTTGGCGGCGCGCCTCCGCATGACCGCGCCGCTCGCGCGCCAGGCGGGCGCCGCGCTGCTCTGGAAGGGCGCGCAGCTGTTCGGCAGTCGTGCGGTGTCGCTCGCGCGCTACCTCGTGCTGGCGCGCCTCCTCGTGCCGGATGACTTTGGACTGTTCGCCGTCGCGCTCGTTCCTCTCGACGTGTTGCTGAGCGTGAGCAACCTCGGCATGATACCCGCCCTGGTGCAGCGTGACGCATCGGACGATCGGACCTACGACACCGCGTGGACGCTCGGCCTCCTCCGTGCCGTGGCGATCTCCGCATCCCTTTTGATCGCCGCGCCGCTGCTCGCCGCTCTGTTCGCCGAACCACGGGCGACCGGCGTGCTGCGGCTCCTGGCGCTGCAGCCGCTGATCTCCGCGAGCGCAAGCATCAAGGTCGCGGACCTGGAGCGCCGGCTCGAGTTCCGTCCGCTGACGATGATCGAGGTGCCCGCCACCGCCGCGGGCGCCATCGCGTCGATCGTGCTGGCGCCGCTGCTCGGCGTGTTCGCACTGGTGGCGGGCGTCCTGGTCGGGTCGACCGTGCGATCCGCGCTGTCGTACATCCTCGCACCACACCGGCCACGGCTCGTCCTCGACATCGCATTGGCTCGGTCGCTCTTCCGGTTCGGGCGGTGGGTCTTCCTCACCGGGCTGGTTGCCGTCGGCGGCGATGCCGTGCTTCGCGCGGTCATCTCCAGGCGACTCGGCGCCGCGGAGCTCGGGCTGTATTTCCTCGCGTCGCATCTCGCCGCGCTGCCCAACGATGTCGTGAGTGAGCTGATGGTCTCGGTCGCTTTCCCCGTTCATGCACGGGTGCAGGCCGACCTCCGCCGCGTCGGGCGGGTCTTTCGCGCGACCGTCACCGCGATGGCCACAGTGCTCTGCCCCGTCTACGCGCTCCTCATCGTCCTGGCGCCATCGGTCGTCCAGTATCTGCTCGGTCCCAGGTGGGCTGGCGCGGAGTCGGTGCTGCCGTTGCTCGCGCTCGCCGGGATCCTCGGCATCTCGTACGACGCCACGGCGCCGATGCTCGAAGGGCGCGGCGAGCCGCACAAGGTGACCGCGCTACACGCGATCATCTCGATCACCGTTGTGCTGCTGGTGTGGAAGCTCGCCGGCGCGTACGGCCTGGCCGGCGCTGCGCTGGCGTGGGTCCTGGCGCAGAGCGTCATGCTGATCGCCTGCGTCATCTTCAGCCGGCGGATTCTGGGCCACTTCGGTGCCGGGCTCGCCAAACCCCTCGCCGCGATCCTGGCGGCTTCGGTCGCTGGCGGTGCCGTCGCGCTCGCGCTGCGCGACAGGCTGCCCGGCCTCATCGGATTCGCGACGACGGTCATGGTCGCCAGCGGCGTCATGACGCTCCTGCTCTGGGTGCTGGAGGCGCGATTCGACCTCGGAGTCGGACGGGACCTGACGCAGGTATTCCCCCGCATCGCGAACGGGTGGCGGCGTGCGCCGCGCGCGGGATAGTACTCTGCGTACGCGCGTGCGAAGACGGACTGCTCGCCGCAGCCGCGCGACGAGATCCATCCGATATCCCGCGACCGCCACCTTCACACGGAGTGCGAGTCCAGTATCCCCTCGCATGATCTCGACGCGACGAAGCTGGAATGCATCGTCACCCGGGTGCACGCGGCCGGGGTCCGTCGTGAACGCCGCGCGAAGCCCCGCCATGCGCACCGCCCACCGCACTCGCGCGTCGTGCTCGCCGAAGGGATACGAGAAGAAGCGAACCGGACCGAGGCCCAGGGACCGCAGGCGCTCCGCCGAACCGGCGATCTCGATCGACAATTCCGCATCGCCCAGTTCGGTGAGATGCCGATGCGTTCGGGAGTGCGCACCGATCTCCACGGGCCCACGGACCAGATCGGCGAGCGCAGCGTCGCCGAGGAGGGCGAGCGCGCGCCCGCCACGCGGTACATCCCATTCATTCGTTCGACCCAGACGGTCGCTCACGACGAAGACAATGGATCGAATACCGCGCTGCGCGAGGAGCGGGAGAGCCGTCTCGGAGAGGCTTCCGTAGCCATCATCGAACGTCAGCAGGAGCGGACGCCTCGGCAGACCGCCGCGCCGCTCGAGAAAGCGCACGAGCTCGTCTGGTTCGACGAGGCGATAGCCAGCCCGCTGCAGCGTGTCCAATTGGCGCTCGAACTGATCCGCCGGAATACCGTACGGCTCGAGAATCGGGTCGCCGGCAAGGTCCGCGATGGCGTGATAGCAGAGGACTCGAAGCGGATGCGCGCCCGGCACGCCTCCCCCGCGGTGAACGCCTCTCCAGTACTCGATGGTCCGCACGGCGAAGAACGCCAGCGCCGTCAGTCGATCGGCACACCCGCGATCGACCCGCGCGATGACGAGTCTCCGCAGCGGCGCCGCCGCGAATCCCGCCAGTCGCGGCGCCAGGAGCACCGGGCGCCACAGCAGGCGATGCAGCCGCGACTGCGCGCGCTTCGTCGTGAAGATCGACGTCGAGGCATCCGGGTGTTTGCGCACGAAGGCGACGTCGGCTTCTCCCACCTGCGCGTACTGGGTCAGATGCGTGGCCGTGTCGACGATATACCGCTGGCGGCTGACGGCGCGAGGATTGTGCATCACGCGGTAACCGCCCTGAATGAGCCTGTACGCGAAGTCGAGATCCTCGTTCCCATAGCTGCCGCCGGCGGTGAATCGCTCGTCGAATCCGCCGAGTGCCTCGAACACCGCGCGCCGGATCGAGAACTGGCCGTTCACGAGCTCATCGAACCGCGGTGCGTACCCGGGCTCGGACATGCGCCGCGCCTGGGCCTCGGCCCAGGCGCCCACCCCCTGGGCGAGCAGGTTGGACGGGGAGTCCGGATGGAGCGGGATGATGCCAGTCACCGCGTCCGCTCCCACCCGGTGACACCGGTCATGTTCAGCGAGCAGCTCGGGGTCCGGCTCCATGTCGTCGTCGAGAAAGAGCAGGACCTCTCCAGTCGATTCCGCCGCACCCCGGTTGCGGGCGCGGGCCAGCCCGCGATTCGCCTGGGGAATCACACGCATGGGAAATCCGACGGCGAGCGAGCGAAGCGCGTCGGCGGTGCCGTCGGTCGAGCCATCGACGACCACGATCGCCTGGAACGACCCATCGTACCGCTGATGGTCGAGCGCCCGGATCAGGCACACGACCAGATCGCGACGCTGGAAGGTCGGTACGATCACGGAGATGCGAGTCCTTGTATTCACCGTCGCAGCTCCCGGCGGACGATAGCACCGCCGCCCTCCTCGAGCACACCGCTCCACCACTCGACGGCCCACACGACGAGCCAGAGCCGATACAGCAGGGCGCCGGCGTGGCCCCGCCCGATCGCCCCGAGCACGAATCGTCGCAGGGGACGGAACAGGGCAGCCGCGCTCGGGGCGGCGAGCACCAGCGATCCGACAGCACGCTGGATCCGCGCCCGCTGCATCCCGGTGCGAAACAGGCGGGGTGCACACGCCGGATGCTTGCGCGCGAAGCGCACGTCGCTTCGTCCGAGCGCGCGAGCGCGATGGAGCGCGACGAGGGGATCGGTGACGCAATCGACCGCGACGACGATGTCCGGGCTGCAGACGACGCG
>DASSNR010000018.1:0-9518 GCA_035687925.1 Gemmatimonadaceae bacterium
CGCGATCGGGATCGCCCTCGGCGCACTGGTCGCATTCGCGCTCTCGCGATTCGTGGCGCCGCTCCTCTTCGAGACATCGCCGCGCGACCCGATCGTCTTCGGCACCGTCGTGCTCGTCCTGCTCACGGTTGCCGTCATCGCCAGCGTGCTCCCCGGCCGCCGAGCGACGCGCGTGGATCCGGCGGAGGCGCTCAGAACGGAGTGAGCTGTGAGCTGTGAGCTCTGAGCTTTGGGCTGTGAGCTTGGTCGTGAGCACGGAGCTCCGGAACGCCGCTGGCTCACAGCCCACTCACAGCCCACAGCTCACAGCTCACAGCCCTAACTCCCACTCAGCGCCCTCACCGCCTGCCTCACCGCCCCCGCTGCCGGTCGCAATCGTCCATCCGGTGCACGCAGCCCGAGCGGCGACTCGTAGTCGCTCGCCTCGAAGATGATCACGCCGCGGATCGGGTGGCGGCTCGTCGCCCAGGCAAGCGTGCCCCACAACGCGCGCTCCTGACTCAGCTCGCCGTGCGCGCGCGGATACGCGTCGGCTTCGAGCACCCACTGCTCCTTGCGCGATGGCGTCGCGGCGAGCCAGCGATCGATCGTCGCGAGGCGCGTGTCGAGTGTGGCGGCGCCGTTCGCGCCGGGCGCAACGCTGAGCCCGATCGCATCCACGGGCGTCGACGCATGCGTCGCCCACGCGTAGAGGGCGCTGTCGCGCGCGCCGAATCCGCCGACGTGCACCATCACCTTCACACTCGAGTCCGCGCGGTGCGCGCGCTCGGCGGCGTCGCGCAGGAAGCGCTCCCAGCCATCGACGGGCATGCGTCCCACCACCGTGCTCGCGGTGCCGGTCGGATCGAGCACGGGGACGAGATACTCCGGATGCAGTCGCCGCGCGATGCGGTCGACGTCGGCCAGACGTGCGGCGAGATAGCGCTGGCGCGATGCGCGCGTGCGCGTCGCGGGCGAGCCGCTCCAGTCGAGCGCCACCATGATCGTGAGCGCGCTGCGGCGCGTCTCCAGCGCGCGCGCCAGCGAGTCGAGCGAGGCGCGCGATGCGCCGCTCGGCGAGAGGTACAGACTCAACGTCGAGGTGCCGAGTGAATCGGCGAGCGCGATGTCGGAGGCGAGTGCGAGCGGCGACGGGCCACCGCTCAGCGTCGGGAAGACCTTGAGCCCCACGGTGAAGTCCGAGTCGGGGCGCTCCTGCAGCCGCTCGCCGATGTAGCGGTCGTAGCTGTGCACCGCCTTCGCCGACGTGGGGACGGCCAGCACGAGCACCGTGACCCACACCGCCGCGAGCACCGCCATGATGCTGCGCGCGAGCGTACCGAACCCCGGGCGGCCGCGCGTCGCAGGGGCGAGCATCGGGATGTGCAGGTAGTACGGAAGCACGAACGCGTTGATCCCCGTGCTGAACGCGACCGCACTCGTCTCCGCCGCGGCGAGCGAGAGGAGCGGCTCGGAGACGAGCATGCCGCGGAACATCGCGTAGCGGATCACATAGATGATCGCGAGCACAATGTCGTACGCCGCGATCGGGAGCCCGATGGCCGGGGCGACGAGCCCGCGCGTGAGCGCGTAGATGGCCTGCAGCGCGATGAGCACCGCGACTGCCGGCCACGCCCACGCGACGCCGACCAGCGTCCGGCTGGTGAGCAGCGATTCGTTCGCGAGGAAGATGAAAAGTGCGGGCACGAGCAGCAGCCCCGCGACGGCGCTCAGCGCGGACATCGGTGCCGGCGTGGCGCGGATGCTCGTGATGCGACCCGCCATGTACAGGTTCCATCCGAGCACCACAACGCACAGCACGAGGTGCACGACCGCCAGCATCGGCGGTCCGGCGAGACGGCTCATCCTCGACCGCGCGACTCGCTGCGAAGGTGGCGTGGCGCGAGGCGGCGCGTGAAGACGTCGAGCGCCTTCTGCGTATCGCGCGTCGACGTCGAGAGCACATCGAGCAGCAGCAATTCGCGCTCCGGGAAGGCGTGCAGCGCGATGTGGCATCCGTCGAGCAGGAGCACGCCGGTCACGTCATCGTTGGGCAGCTGATGCACCTGCGGCGAGCCCACCGTCGAGAAGCCCGCTGCGCCCGCGGCGGCGATGAGCAGCCCTGACAGCAGCCGCGTGTCGCGCAGATGCGCCGTCGACACGCCGATCAGATCGGCGATCACGTGCGTGAATGGCGACGTGTTCTTCGCGATGTTCTTCATCGGTGCGCGACGCTCACGATCAGAACGGACATGACGGGCCGGAGCCCGGTGCGAGCGTGGCCGGATGGACGAGCTGCGATCCGGGCGTCCGTATCGACGTGCCGGCGATCGTGTCTCCAGGGGCGAGGACGGTGAAGCGCGACTCGAATGCGCCGCTCGCGTGCGTCGTGCCGAGACTCGCCGTCGTGTCGGCGACATCGACGCCGGCCGCGTCGAAGGCGTAGCGTCCGCTCGCCCAGCCACACAGCGCGAGCGGTCCGATCTGCACGACGTTCGTGAGCGTGACGTAGCCGCCCGTGGAGCGCCAGAGCTGCTCCGACGTCGACTGCTGTGACGGGATGACGCGCAGCATCCCGAACGACGTGCTGGCACGGCCAGCCATCGCCTCGTCGATCGTGGGCGCGCCGAGCGCGATGCTGTCGCTCCCGGCGGCGACTCCGGCCATCGAGAGCCAGAGCTCCTTCGTGGAGTCGCCGGCCATCGTGCCCATGACGAGCAGGCGCTGCCGCGATGGCTGCAACGCCTGGAAGCTCGCGAGCGCGCTCGTGCGCAACGTGTCCGCGCGATCGCCCGTGAGGTCCGACGTCAGCGTGTCGCGCAACGGGCCCGTGGTGGTGAGGAAGCGCACGAGCGGCGCGTCGATGTGCGAGACGGCGATGGTGCCGCAGCCGAGCCGGGTACCCGCGCTGTCGACCCACTCGCCGGCGAGCGTGACGTCGAGCCCAACCCGCCCGATGGTCCCGCTGTCGACGCTCGTGATGGCGATCGTTCCAACCTGCCCCAGGAGCCAGCGCGTGTAGTCCTTCACCGCCGGATCGTACTGCTCGGCGTAGACGACGAGCGACGCGCTCGGAATGAACGATTTGTCGTGGAGCTGCGCGAGTGTCACCGGCGCGATGGAGAGGTTGCGCACGGTTGCGGCCGATGTCGCGAACACGAACAGCTCGGCGGTCGGGACATCGTTCGCGTCGACGGCGTAGGCGTCGACGGTGGTGAAGCTGCGCCCCGGTCCCGCCGCGTTCTCGAGCGCGCCGGCCCGCCCGCTGATCGTGCGAGGGAACTCGCCGTCGATCTGAATCGAGGAGCTTCCCGCAGCGGCATTGGGGCGCGCGCCCGCAATGTCGAGCGACGGGCCAGTCCGCAGGGCGAGGATGCGAGGCGCAGCGGCTGTGCAGGACAGATCGGGAGGAGGATCGGTCGGCCCATCGGACCCGCCACCGCAGGCCGCGAGGAGGAGGGCGGCCGGGAGCAGGGGGGAAAATCGCATGCGGGGAGAATATCGGCGGGGGGCGGGAAAGACAAGAAACGGACGACTGGTGAGAGAGGAGAAAGGAGAAGTGCGGCAGAGGCCTCTCCTTTCTCCTTTCTCGTCTCTACCGTACTTTCCGCGCGTGAAACGAAGATCATCTCTGTCGACCGTCGTCATCGCCGCGCTCGTCGTGGCGCTGTGTGCGTCGCGGAGCGATGCGCAGATCGGCGCGACAGTGCAGCCCTCGGCTCGCCTCGATGCGTTCGGTGCGAGAATTCGCGCGGTGCAGGCGGGTGTCGGGCTGAGCATCCCTGCCGGCACGAACCTTCGGCTGTCGCTGGTTGGAGCTCTGGGTGGCTCCGCCGAGCGAGGCGGCCCGACCGGCGTGAGTGCACGCGTGGATGGGATCGCGCGATTTCTCCTCGATCCTACGTTCGGCACGCGCTGGACACCGTACGCAGGAGGGGGAATGAGTCTCCGCTACGATCACGGTCCCGAATGGCGCGGCGTGCTCGTGCTTCTCGTCGGTGTCGAGGGGCCGCGGAGCGGCGGCGTGGTGCCCTTCGTCGAGGCCGGCTGGGGCGGCGGTGTGCGGGTTGGGTTCGGTTTTCGGATGGCGATGCGGCGAGGGCGGTGAGCAGGCGCCTTACGGCCCAAACTTTCCTTCCGGCCTCCACCACCTGCGCAGGCTCCGTCGCACCCAGAAGAAACGGACGAGACCCACGGCGAGGAACAGGACGCCGATCCCGATGAACGCCCAGCCGATGACTACCCATGCACCACCGCCGACGAGTCTCGCGACCAGCGCGGCGCCCGCGGCGACGAAGGCGAGCGCGGTGCGCACGTAGGCGAGGAACGTTCGCTCGTTGGCGAGCGTGGTGAGATCCATCGCCAGGCGGTCGTGCACGACCGCGCCGCGGATGGACTGCTCGGTGGTGTGATGATCGGGCAGGATCGCCTCCCTGATGTTCCCTCGGTTCGCGGGAATCAGCGAGGCACGATGCGCGCCGATTTGGCGTGACGCGGGATCACGGCGCCAGGTGCGTCCAGATCACCAGGCTCCCACAACCTTTGCCCATGAACTGTGGGGGCGCTTGCCCTGGGCCCGTGTACACCTCCATGGCGTCGACATCCTCTGGGTCGATCACGTCATCCACATCGCCGTACACGCGCATGCCGTCCACATAGGTGGCCGGGTGGCACGCATGATCGCCGCGCATCACGATCGAGTGGCTCAATCCAGATGTGGAGACCTGCACGCCCGGCACCATGCGCAGCGCGTCCGTGAGAAAGAACGGATGCTGCTTCTCGATGTCCTGTCGCGTGAGGAAATGCCCGAAGCCCATCCGCCGGCGAAACAGGAACCCGTCGAGGTTGGGCGAGCGCGTCGTTCGCTTCCCGTACACGTGCACGGTGTTGAGCACTGCCACCTGCTTGTCGAGCGTCACATCGATCATCGTCGTACGATGGCTCGACAGATCGACGACCGCGCGCTTGGGCGCGAAGCCGAGGTGCCGGGCCTCGAGCGTGTACGTGCCGGGCGGCAGATCGGCGAGCGTGAAATGACCACGCCCGTCGGTGTGGCCGCGAACATCGCTGCCGACGATGGCGAGCTCCACGTCGCTCAGCGCATCGCCTCCTGGGCCGTGAATGGTTCCCTCGAGACGCGCGGTCCCACGCCGGACGAGCGTGCCATCTCCACTTCGCGCCGCGCTGCTGTCGGCGTCGGCCGCGGTCACCGTCGTCATGGAGTCGCTGCTCCCGATCCCGAAGTCGCGCTGCGTGAGCCCGTGAAATTTTGCCGCGATCTCGACCACGCCGCTCGCGGTTGTCCCGTGCTGCGCGCGCATCAGCACGTTCGCATCCGTGGGTACGCCGCACAGGGCGTACAGCCCATCGTCGTTCGCGGTGGCTGCGAGCTGCCGGCGCTCGCTGTGGATTCCGTGCTGGTCGATGTCGATCTCGCTCCACGTCGCCGAGACCACACTGCCGCCGAGCGGGACTCCGGTGTCGGCATCGTGCACGTGGCCGAGCACGAGTCCCGTCGAATCCGCCGCGCTCGGGCGGGCGCACGACGCGGCCCAGATCGTTGCTGGGGACGGAACGGCGAACGTCGCCCGCGTGACGGAGTCCTTTACATCCACGCGCCACATGATCGGCATGACGCCGAGGGATTCGAGTACCGGATGGAAAAACGTCGCGAGGTAGAGACCGCGCGGCACGTTCGCGATGCGATACGTGCCGGCCGAGTCGGTGGTCGCACTGACGACGCGCGACGTCCCGCTCTCCAGGCGCATCTGCACGAGAGCGCCGGAGAGGGGAGTGCGGGCCACGCTATCGTAGACGGTCCCCATCACCACCGCTGCGGACGTGGTGCCGGTATCGGTCGGAGAGTGCATCGCGGGCGACTGTGCTTTCGCCGCCATCGATGATCCAGTCATGAGTGCGAGCGTCACGGCAACGAGACGGCAGCGCATGACTCCTCCTGCTGAGGGAGTGATGGGAGTTGCGACCTGCTCCGCGGTTCGGGTGGCGAGAGGGACATGTGGACGGGTGGCTATTGATTGGTTCCCGTCCAGATCACCATGCTCCCGCAGCCATCGCCCTGATACTGAGGCGGTGCCTCCTCGGGGCCGGTGTACACCTCCACACCGGTGACGTCCTGAACGTCGACCAGCCAGTCTATGTCCCCGATCGCGTCCGCGAACACGCGCACGCCGTCCATGTACACCACCGGTTGACAGCTACCGAAGCCGCCGCCACCGCGCATCATGACCGTGTGGCCGAACCCTTGATTCGGCACGACCTGAACACCCGGCACCCGTCGCAGCAGGTCCGAGAGGTAGAACGCGTGCTGGTTCTCGATGTCCTGCTTCGTGATGAAGTGCCCGAATCCGCGCTGCCTGCGCTCGAGGAATCCCGTCAGGCTCGTCCGACTCGGTACGCGCCGCCCATACACGTGGACGGTGTTGAGCACTGCCACCTGCTTGTCGAGCCGCACGGTGACCGTCGTCGTATCGTGACTCTTCAGGTCGACGATGACGCGCGCGGGAGCGAACCCCACGTGCCGGGCTTCGAGCGTGAACGTGCCGGGCGCGAGATCGGCGAGTGTGAAACGGCCGCTCCTGTCGGTCGTCGCTCGCGCGTCGCTGCCGGGGATGGCCAGCTCGACATCGTCGAGCGGATCGCCGCCCGGTGCCCGCACGATCCCCGAGATGCTCGCCGTGCCGCGTCGCACGAGCGTACCGTCGCCGCTCCGCGCTGCGCTGCCATCGGAGTCCGTGGCCACGACTGTCGTGGCTGCGCTGCTCGCAATACCGAAGTCGCGCATGACGAGCCCGCGAAAGGGCGAGGCAATCTCGACGACGCCGCTGGACGCCGTGTCATGCTCGGCGCGCACGAGCACGTTCACGTCGGCCGGTACGCCGCACAATGCGTACACGCCGGCATCGTTCGCCGTGGCTGCGATCTGCCGCTGCTCGGTGCGGACCCCGTGATGATCGATCACGAGCTCGCGCCACGATGCCGAGACCACGCTCCCGCCGAGCGGCAGCCCGGAGTCGGCATCGTGCACGTGCCCGATGATGAGCCCCGTCGAGTCCACCGTGCTCGTGGCGCCGCAGGTGGCGGCCCACACCGTGGCCGCCGACGGCACGGCGTACGTCACGCGCGTCACGGAATCCGTCACTGCGGTGCGCCAGACGATCGGCATGATGCCGAGAGACTCGAGCACCGGGTGGAAGAAAGTCGCGAAGTACGAGCCGCGTGTCACGTCTGGAATGCGAAACGTCCCGGACGAATCGGTGGTCACACTGTAGACGCGTGGCGAGCCCGACTCCATACGCATCTGCACCACCGCGCCGGCCAGTGGCGCCCTGGCGACGCTGTCGTAGATCATCCCTGTCACCACCGCGGCGGACGTGCTGCCGGTATCGGCGGAAGAGTGCACCGCCGGCAACTGTGCATCTGCCGCCATTGATGATCCTGCCATGACTGCGAGCATCACGACAACGAGACGGCGGCGCATGACCCCTCCTGCCGAGGGAGTGCTGATGAGCGCGACACGGTTGGCGGCGCGGATGGCGAGAGGACCCACCGAGCCTATCCGACAGGAGATAGTGCGCGCGCGGGAAGCGCGCAACCACGCGAGCTGGGCGGGCGGAACATCTGAGCGCGCGGCTACTGAATGGGCCGCGTCCAGATCACCAGAACACCGCACCCCTCACCCTGGAATTGCGGAGGGGCCTGTCCCGGTCCCGTGTACACCTCGAGCCCCGTGACGTCCTGGATGTCGACCAACCAGTCGATGTTCCCGGTCGTGTCGGGGTAGACGCGCATCCCGTTTTCGTAGATGGCCGGTTGACACGGGTGGATGGGAGGGTTGCTGTCGCCGCGGTTCTCGAACCCGTTACCGCCACGCATGACGAGGGAGTGACCGAATGCCCCCGTCGAGATCACCTGCACGCCTGGCACTCGCTTCAGCGCATCGCCGAGCGAGAATGGGTGCAGCTGCTCGATGTCCCGCTGCGTGAGGAAGTGGCCGAACTCTCGCTGCTTGCGCTCGAGGAATCCCGTCGTGTTGAATCGGCTCTCCAGTCGCCGTCCGTGCACGTGCACGGTGCTGAGCACGGGTACCTGCTTGCCCAGTGTGACGGTGACGGTGGACGTGCGATGGCTGGCCAGATCGACGATCATGTGTGCGGGTGCGAACCCCACGTGCCGCGCCTCCAGCGTGAACGTGCCAGAGGCGAGACCGGCGAGCATGAAGTGGCCGGCGCTGTCGGTGACTCCGCGCGCGTCGCTGCCGACGATGGCGACATCCACGTCGCGCAGCGGTGCACCGCCGTTCGCGCGCACGATGCCCTCGAGACGCGCGGTCCCGCGCTGCGCGATCGTCGCCGCGTCGCTCGTCGTCGTGCTCGTATCGGAGTCGCCGGCGTCGGCGACCGCGCTCGTCGTCGCCTCGCTGCTGCCGATCCCGAAGTCGCGCACGACGAGCCCGTGATACAATGCCGCGATCTCCACGACGCCGCTGGACGACGCGCCGTGTTGGGCGTGCATCCGTACGTCGGCATCGGCGGGCACACCGCACAGGGCGTAGGCCCCAGCATCGGTCGTAGTGCTCGCGAGCTGCCGCCGCACATTGTGGAGCCCGTGCTGATCGATGACGATCTCGCTCCATGTTGCCGAGATGACGCTTTCGCCGAGCGGGCGCCCGGAGTCGGCGTCGCGCACGTGGCCGATCAGGAGACCGGTGGAGTCGCCTGGTGACGCGGAGTGGCAGGAGGACGCCCAGATCGTCGCGGGCGATGGCACGGCGAGCGTCGTCCGCGTGATGGAATCGCTCACGTCGATGCGCCACGTGATGGGAAGGATGGCGAGGGAGTCGAGCGCCGGATGGAAGAAGCTGGCGAGATAGTGACCTGGCGGCACATCGCCAATGCGATACATGCCGGCCGAGTCCGTGGTGGCGCTGAAGACGCGAGACGATCCACCCTCCGCGCGCATCTGCACCAGGGCGCCGGCGAGCGGTGCTCGGGTCACGCTGTCGTAGACGATTCCGGTGACCAGATCGGTGGCCGAGACGGTGCCCGAGTTGCTAGGCCTACGCGCGGGCGATGACTGCGCCCACGCGCGACGTGGCGACGCGGTCAGCAGCCCGAGCATCGCCACAACGTGAAGGCTGCGAAGGCGGAGCACGGAATCGTCGGTGATGGATTCGCCTACGGCATGGCGCCGGTCGTCCAGATGACGATGCTGCCGCAGCCGCTCGACCCGCGGTACTCCGCTGGCGCCTCCAGATCGTTGCGATACACCTCGATACCGGCGACCTCGTAGGCCGGCAGGAGGGAATCGATGTCGCCGTCGCTCGCCATCGCCAGCCTCACCCCGTCCACGTAGAACGTCGGGACGCAGTTGCCGTGAACGCCTCCGCCCATCACGACGCGGTGCCCGAACGCACCCACCTGGTAGACACTGACACCGGCCATCGCGGTGAACATGTCGCTGATCTGAATTGGACTCCTGCGCTCGATGTCCTGTCGCGTGAAGTAGCGGCCCATCCCGCT
>DASSNR010000022.1:0-3016 GCA_035687925.1 Gemmatimonadaceae bacterium
GGTTCAGCATACAGACGACGGCCCGTGCCGAGCGGTGACGCGCTTCACAGGTACCCCGTTCGCGGTGCGGGGTGCCCGACACCCGAGGATTGGCAGCACGTTCACCTTCCGCTAAACTTGGTGCATGGCCCACCCGTACGCGCACAAGCTGCCGCTGGAGGAGCGTCTCGCCGCCCTGCAGGAGCAGAACCTCCAGCTCGCGCGCGAGTTGTCGGAGCTGCGCAATCAGGAAGCGCTCAAGACACAATTTCTCTCGAACATCTCGCACGATCTGCGCACGCCGCTCACCGCGGTCATCACGCACGCCGAGATCCTGCGCGATGGCATGCTCGGGGTGGTCAATGACCGGCAGCGCGAGAGTCTCTCCGGCATCATCAGCGGTAGCCGCCAGCTGCTCGACATGGTGGGCGAGATTCTCACCTACGCGCGCGGCGCGGCGAATCAGCTGACGCTCACCTACTCGACGTTCACCATCGATGCACTGATCGAGCAGGTGTGCACGGTGAACGAGCCGTTAATCGCGAAGAAGGGGCAGATGCTCTCCGTCGACATCGAGGCGGGACTGCCATCGTTGTCCGCGGACCGGGAGCAGATCGCGCACGTGCTCGCGAATCTGCTGAGCAACGCGATCGAGTTCACACCGACGGGCGGCCACGTCTGGATCAACGCGTCCAACGGCCCGCTCACCGAGCGCGGCTCGACGATTCTCGTCGAGGTGGGCGATACGGGGATCGGCATCGCGCCGGAGCACCACGACCTCATCTTCCGCGAGTTCGCGCAAGTGGATGCGAGCGCATCGCGGAGTCATCACGGCACGGGACTCGGCCTCGCCATCGCGCGCAAGTTCGTCGACCTGCACGGCGGTAGCATCTGGGTGGAGAGCGCCCTCGGGCAGGGCAGCCGATTCTACTTCACGCTCCCGGCCGGCTCGCCGACCTGAGCGGTGGGTGCCCACGTCCTGCTCGTGGAGGACAGCGCCCTCGTCGTGGGGGCGCTGCGACTCCTGCTCGAAGAGAGCGGCTTCAGGGTGACGAGCGCCGCGACCGTCCGTGAGGCGATCGACGCCGTCGAGCGTCAGCCGCCGGATGTCATGCTCCTCGATCTCACGTTGCGCGAGGAATTCGGGCTCGACGTGCTCGAGGCGCTCACCAGTGCGCATCGAGCGCCGCGCGTCACGATCGCGCTCACCGGCCACGACGAGCCCGCGGTGCGGGAGCGGTGTCTCCGCGCGGGGTGTCGCGACGTGCTGATCAAGCCGATCAATCCACGCGAGCTACCGACGCAGCTCGCGACCTGGCTCTCAGATTCTGCTCCGTAGCACGGCCGGCGTGAGCGCCTGGAGATACGAGGCCATGAGACTGAAGTAGTCGGTGAGGAGGAGCACACCGATGACGATGAGCAGCACGCCGCCCAGGCGACTGATCCACACGAGCCGCGACCGGATGCGCGCGAAGCCCGTGAGGAACCGATCGATCGCGAGCGCCGCGATGAGGAACGGGATGGCGAGACCGAGCGAATACATGAAGAGTAGTAGCAGCCCGCGCCCGAGATCGGCGGTGCTCGAGGTGTAGATGAGGATGGATCCGAGAATCGGCCCGATGCACGGCGTCCATCCTGCGCCGAAGGCAACGCCGACGAGCACGGTGCCGAGGTAGCCGACCGGTTTGTCCGCGAGGTGGATGCGGCGCTCGCGGGCCAGTACGCCCCAGTTGAACGCGCCGAGCAGGTAGAGGCCGAAGATGATGATCAGGACACCGCCGATCCGGCTGATCCAGCCGCGGTAGGCGAGCAGCGCGCGGCCGAGTACGGTGGCGGTCGCGCCGAGGGCGAGGAAGATGAGGGTGAAGCCCGCGATGAAGAGCAGCGAGTGGATGAGCGCGACACGGCGCGTGCGTTGCACCTCATCGAGGCTCATCCCCGTAATGAACGTGACGTAGCTCGGGATGAGCGGCAGCACACAGGGGGAGAGAAAGCTGAGTAGCCCTGCGGTAAACGAAACGACCAAGCCGAACGTTGCGGTGCCTTCCATGCCTCCTCACGGGACGGAGCGACGCGCCCGGCGACGCATGGGGCCGGTGCTCCGCTGGTATTACGCGCTCAAGTATCGCGCGTTCCGGCACGAGCGCCGCGCGCGGGACGAGCGCCGCGGACTCGTCGTGCTCCAGATCGATGCGCTTGCGCACGCCGATCTGTGCCGTGCGCTCGAGCTCGGGTACTGCCCCACGATCACGCGTCTGCTCGCCGACCAAGGCTTCCGGATGCGCCGGTGGTTCTCGGGGCTTCCGTCAGCCACGCCGTACGCGCAGGCCGGGATCTTCCACGGCGAGAATGCCGGCATCCCGGCGTTCCGCTTCTACGACAAGGCGGCACGCCGCGTGATCACCTGCAACGCGCCGCACGGCGTGCAATATATCCGCGATCGCATCCATTCGCCCGGTGCGCTCGCCGGTGGGTCGAGCTACGTCAATCTGCTCGACGGCGATGCGCAGACGGTCGCGTTCACGGTCGCCACGCGCGAGCGGATGTCGCTCTATCGTCGCCTGGGCGGTACGCGGATGGCGCTCCTCATCGCGCTGCACCCGGTGCGCGTCGCGCGCATGGCGTTCCAGTCGGTGGGCGAGTGGCTGCGCGAGGAGTGGGGGCGCACGGTCGCCCTCTTCACCCGGCGCTTCACGCACGCCGAGGGGATTTTCCCCTTCGTGCGCATCCTGAGCAACGTCATCGTTCGCGAGCTGCAGACGATCGCCATCACGCTCGATGTGTACCTCGGCGTCCCGATCATCTACAGCACGTACATGCAGTACGACGAGCTGGCACACCACTTCGGACCCTCGAGCCGACAGGCGCTGAGCGACCTCAAACGCACCGACGCACGCATCGCCGAGATCGAGCGGATGATCCGCGCAACGAACGCGCGCGGCTACGACCTCGTGATCCTCTCGGACCACGGGATGACTCCCGCCGCGAGCTATCGCGTGCGCTTCGGCGAATCGCTGGGTGCCACGGTACGTCGACT
>DASSNR010000046.1:0-2982 GCA_035687925.1 Gemmatimonadaceae bacterium
CCTCGAATGGCCGCACCTCAGTGGCGATCACCTGCAGATCGTGTCGCTCGCACTGCCGCAGGAAGTCCGGCGTCGCCACGCGCCCCGGATCCGCGATGAGCGCCTCCCCATCCTCGGCCAGCGTCTGCGCGATGACGCTCGCGACGAGCAGCGCGTACCGTCGCTCGTACAACACGTCCGCGGCCACGACGCGAGCCGCCGACCCGAGATCCTCCGGTACCGCGCGCCAGTCCACGAGGCGCGTGCTCGGCTCGCGTCCCAGCGTGCGCCACGCGTTCGCGCGCGTGAAGCGCAGCGCGTCCTTGTAGTAGTCGGTGGCCAGCACGTCGAAGCCGCTCTGCATGGCTGCGATCGTCACGAGCCCGAGCCCGCACCCGAGCTCGAGCAGCGTACGATCGCGGCCGCGCTCCTCGAGCAGACGCGTCGCGAGGATGATCGACGAGGGCCACAGATCCGCCCAGTAGGGTAGCCGCTCGTCGGCGACGAACTCCTCTTCGCTGATCAGCTCATCGGCATTCCGCGGATGCAGTAGATCGACATCGAGCCCGGGCAGCGCCGCGTGCTGGTGCGACGTGACGAAGCGGTGCTCGAGCTCGCGCACCAACGACGCGCCGCTCGACTCGCTCACAGCGCGAAGTGCGTCGAGAGCTGAGCGTCTTCGATGAGCAGCAGCGCGTGCAACGTCTCGCCCGCGTCGACGCGCGGCCGATCCTCGGGCACGACGAGCAGCGCGTTCGCCGTGGCCATCGATGTGAGGATGCCGGAGCCTTGCGGGCCGGTGAGCCGTGCCGTCATGCTGCCATCGTCGCGCACGGTCACGACCGCGCGCAGGAAGTGTGTGAGCTTCGCACCGATGCTCACTGTCTCCTCGAGCGTCACCGGCACCGGGCGGCGAAACAGGCGCTCGTGTCCCAGCATGCGGCGCACCATCGGGCGCACGAAGAGATCGAAGGTCACCATCGTCGACACTGGATTCCCCGGCAGCCCGATCCACGGCATCCCGCGCACGCGGCCGAATCCGAGCGGCGCACCCGGACGCATGCGCACCTTCCACACCTCGAGCTCCACGCCGAGCTCGGCGAGCACGTTGCGAATGTAGTCGTACTCGCCCGCCGAGATCCCCGCCGATGTCACGAGCACATCCGCACCCGCTGCGCGAAGTATCCGGTCGCGAAGCTCATCCGGATCATCGCGCGTCACACCGAGATTCACCGGCTCGCCACCGGCTGCACGGATCATCGCGTGCAGCGTGTAGCTGTTCGATGTGACGATCTTCTTCCCTGCGAGCGCCTCGCTGAAGCGGTCGAGGTCGACGATTTCGTCACCGGACCCGAGGAACGCGACGCGCGGCCGCCGATACACGTCGACGCTCGAGGCGCCCACGGATGCCAGCACGCCGATCTGCGCCGCGCCGATCGGCGTCCCCGCGCGCAACACCACCGAGCCCTCGCCGATATCCTCGCCACGCTTGCGCACGTTGCGCCGAGCATCGCGCGCGTTCGAGATGCGGACGGTGCCGAGCCCGCCGTCCGTGTCCTCGACGCGCACCACCGTGTCCGCGCCCTCGGGGAGCGGTGCACCGGTCATGATCCGCGTCGCGAACCCTGGACGTACCGACCGCGTGGGAAAGTCGCCCGCGGCCACCGTCTCCAGCACGGGGAGCGCGACGGGCGACTCGGCCGTCGCCTCCGCGATGTCCGACGCGCACACCGCGTAGCCGTCCATCGCCGAGTTGTCCCACGCGGGAATCGTGAGCGGCGCGGCGATGTCCGACGCGAGCACACGCCCGAGTGCGTCCAGCAGCGGCACGCGCTCCGGTGGCAGCGGCTCGATCCCGGCGAGGATCCGCGCGCTCGCCTCGGGAACGCTGAGCATCAGGGCGAATCTCCTAACTTGAGCGCCGCGAGCCGCGCCGCGATCACGTCCTGCACGTGCAGCACGTCGCGCGCGGGCACCGTCCAGTTGTTGCACAGGAGACTGAAGATGAGCGTGCGTCCATCGGCCGTCGTCACATAGCCGGACAGCGAGCGTGCGTTGGAGATGGATCCTGTCTTCGCATGCACGTTTCCCTGCGCCGGCGTGCCGCGCATGCGATTCTCCAGCGTGCCATCCACGCCCGCGATCGGCAGCGCATTGTAGAACTCGGCGAACGCCGTGTCGTGTCGAATCGCGGCGAGCGTGCGCACGATGGTCGTGGGCGAGAGGTAATCGTAGCGCGAGAGCCCGCTCCCGTCGCGGAGCTGGAAACCATCGGAGTCCGCGCCCCACGCGAGGAGCTGCCGCTTCACCACCGCGCGCCCGCTGTCGGCGCTCCCCACGCCCGTCACCTGGAGCCCGAGTGTCTTGAGAAGAATCTCCGCGATCTGATTCTGCGAGGGCTTGGCGAGCGCCGAGAGCACATTCGTGAGCGGGAGCGACCGGTACGTGAACAGCGTGTCGACGGGGAGCGAATCGCTGAACGATCCACCCTCGACCATGATGCCGCGATCGGCGAGTGCATCGTGCAGGGCGAAGAGATACGCGAGGCGCTGATTGGGGTAGACGACGGTGAGCGTATCGATCCCGTTCGGCACGATGCGCCCGGACAGCACGTACGCGCCGGTGAGCGTGTCGAGCGCGACGTCGAGCGCCGTCGTCATCACGGAATCCGGATTGAGCAGCGAATCCGAGGCGCTCCCGCCAGCCGCCAGCATCGGAATCATCCCAGCGGTCGTGGCGTGCGCGATGATGACCGGGTAGCTGCGATCGGGGATCGTCGTGACGCTCACCGGGTCGCCCGGAATTGCGCCGCCGCGCACGATCAGCTGCGCGAATCCTTCGTTGAAGAAGAGCTGGTTGACGCCCGCGCTGTAGTCGCTCGCCAGATCATCCCATGACCAGCCGAAGCCCAGATCCGCATCCGGGAACGCGTCGCCGGCAGCGACGAGTCGTCCCGCAATGCGATGGATCCCGTGCGCCGCGAGCGAATCGGCGATGGCGCGC
>DASSNR010000071.1:0-2056 GCA_035687925.1 Gemmatimonadaceae bacterium
GGAACCAGCACTGGCGCTCGCAGCTCGCCCGGGCCCCCCCAAAGGCATTCTTGGCGCTTGCGCACCGGCCCTTTCGGCCCGCCCGGTTCGATCCGCGTTCATCCGCGGCCATCCGCGGTTGCTTTTGTCGTTGCTGTTGACGTTGTAGTATCCGCGGCCCTCCGCGGTCCCATCCGCGGCCGCGCTTGAGGCGGCTGACCGCCGCTCCGTATATTAGGGATCTATGCGCGCGTCTGAGATTCGTGAACGATTCATTCGCTTCTTCGAGCGGCAGGGGCATGCGGTCCGGCCGAGCTCGTCGCTCGTCCCCGCGGACGACCCAACGCTGCTCTTCACCAATGCCGGGATGGTGCAGTTCAAGAAGATCTTTCTTGGACTGGAGGCGCCATCGTTCGGGCGGCGGGCGACGACCGATCAGAAGTGCGTGCGCGCAGGCGGCAAGCACAACGATCTCGAGCAGGTGGGGCATACGGCCCGGCATCACACCTTCTTCGAGATGCTTGGCAACTTCTCCTTCGGCGATTACTTCAAGCGCGACGCGATTCGCTTCGCGTGGGAGCTGGTGACGAAGGAGCTCGGGATCGATCCGCGGCATCTGCGTGTCACCGTCTATCACTCCGATGATGAGGCGCGTGCGCTGTGGAAGGAGATCGCGGGGCTCCCCGATTCGCGCATCTATGGACTCGGTGAGAAGGACAACTTCTGGCAGATGGCCGAGACGGGACCGAGTGGACCGTGCTCGGAGCTCTACGTCGACCTCGCGCATGTGGCGAAGGATTGGAGCTTCCCAGTCGGCGCGTCGGGCGAGTGGACCGACCTCGAGCGCGAGGAGTATTCGATCGAGGCGTTCGTCGAGGGCGCGGAGGCGGGGCGCTTCCTAGAGATCTGGAATCTCGTCTTCATGCAGTACGACCGGATGGCGGATGGGACACTCGTCCCGCTTCCGCGGCCGTCCATCGACACGGGTGCGGGGCTCGAGCGGCTCGCGGCAGTGCTGCAGGGTGTGACGAGCAACTACCACACGGATCTCTTCCTGCCGCTCATCGCGACCGTTGAACAGACGGTCGGCATTCCATACGAGGAGCTGCTCCCGATCGCCGAGCGCACGCGTCCGGATGTGGATCCCGCGTCGTTCCGCGTGCTCGCGGACCACGCGCGCGCTGTGGCCTTTCTCCTAGCCGACGGCGTCTTTCCGTCGAACGAGGGACGAGGGTACGTGCTCCGTCGCATTCTGCGGCGCGCGGTGCGGCACGCCTGGATGCTCGGTCGCACGGAGCCGACGCTGTATCGTGTCGTCGAGACGGTGATCGACACAATGCGCGATGCGTATCCGGAGCTCGAGTTGCGGCGCGCGCATCTGCTGGAGACGACGCGCGCCGAGGAGGAGCGGTTCCTCGCCACGATCGGCGCGGGGATGGCGCGCTTCAACGAGCTGGCACCACCGCAGACGACACAGGGGTCGGTCGCGGTGCGCGGGACGATCTCCGGCGAGGAGGCGTTCCGGCTGTACGACACCTACGGCTTCCCGATCGACCTCACCGATCTCATGGCGCGCGAGCGCGGCTACACGGTGGACATCGACGGCTTCCAGAACGCACTCGAGGAGCAGCGCGAGCAGTCGCGTGAGGAGCGGAGATCGCGCGGGCTCGCTGTCGAAGCGGGTGTGTTCGCTGGCCGCGAGTGGGAAGTGGCGTCAGCGGCGGGTGGCGCGACGTCGGCCGCCACTCTGCCGAAGAACGCGTTCGTCGGCTACGACACGGTCGAGATCGAGACGCAGGTGGTGGCGGTGAGCCGCCTCGAGGAGCCGACCCGCATTGCGGTCGTCCTGCGCGAGACGCCGTTCTATGCGGAGTCTGGCGGGCAGGTATCGGACGTGGGCGAGATCGTGGGCGACGGGTGGCGCGTGTCCGTCGATGACGTCAAGAAGATCGACGGCCGTATCGCCGCGGTCGGTACGCTCGAGGGGACGTTCCACTTCGGACCGGTCGTGGCGCGCGTGCCGGCCACACGGCGGCGCGACACGGAGCGCAACCACACGGCCACGCATCTGCTGCAC
>DASSNR010000079.1:0-5021 GCA_035687925.1 Gemmatimonadaceae bacterium
AGCGGGAGCGCCTCCACCGTCTTGAAGAAGTGGCCGTTGAAGCGATGCAGCAGCTCGGCGCCGAACATTCCGCCCTGGTCCATCGTGTTCCACAACGACGTCAGCGCGAGCCCGAGCCGAGCATGATCGCCCGACGCACGCGCGGTCTCGAGCGTGCGTCGGAAGAGTTGATCGGGAAGCAGACCCACGTCTTCCGCGAAGCACGAGAAGACGCAGCGCATGAGGAAGCGCGCCACGCGCTCGGTGTCGAAGCCGCGCGACTCCAGCTCGGCGGCCAGCTCGGCCAGCCGCGCAGCGATCTGCTTGGTCACGACCTGCGCCCTCCCTCTGGGATCGCGCACCTGCGGCTGCGCGAAGATGTCGTAGAGGAGAGCGATGTCGTCGGGCCGCTCGGCGAGCGACGCGAGCGGAATGCGACGTCCGGCGGCGAAGTCCCCGTACGCACCGCTCCAGCGATCCCATACGATGAGCGTGCGCGGCACATCGACCACCATCAAATACGGCGGCGGCGTACCAGAAACATGCGCCACGTAGTTGCGCACCTGGCCGAACGCCTTGCGGAGCAGTGAGTCGGCATGCGTCACGTCGTCCGCGCCCGAGGCCTTCGCCTCCATCGCGAAGTGGTCCGCCTTCCAGCAGTCGATGAAGTTCGTGGACTCGCGCCCCTCGCGGTCCACCATCTTCACGGGAAGCTCGAAGCGATAGTCGTCGGTGGGCGGATCGGGCGGCTCGACGCCCAGCGCCTCGCAGAAGCGGATGAGCCACGTCTGGAAGCTGCCGCGCTCATTGATGTGCGTCGTCGCCCAGCTCTCGGAGAGCTGGCGGAGACGGGCGCTGGTATCGGGGAGGGAGAGCGGCGGCGGGGTCGGCACGCCAAGAGATTACGTGCCGACCGCCTCGTGCGCCACCGTCCGACTCTCGAAGTTACCGCATCCCCGATGTCTCCCAGCTCCCGCCGAGCGCGCGATACAGATCGACCGTCGACACGAGATACTGCCGCTGCACCTGCACGAGTGCGAGCTGCGCGGTGAACAGCCCGCGCTGCGCGTCGAGCACATCGAGGTAGCTCGCGATCCCGCTCCGGTAGCGCTCCTCGGCGAGCGTGAGCGCGCGCTGCAGCGCCTGCACCTGCGTGGCCTGCGCCACCAGCTCGTTGCGGTTCATGCGCACGCCCGCCAGCGCATCGCTCGCCTCGCGGAGCGCATTGAGGACCGTCTGCTCGTACTGCGAGCGCGCCTCGTCCGCCACGGCACGCGCGGCACGCTCCTCGTTCACGCGCGCGCCGCCGGTGAAGATCGGGACCGAGACGCCGACCTGCGCCGTGTACAGCTCGCCGCTCCGATCGAAGAGGCCGCTGAAATCGGGGCGCTGCGCGCCGTAGCTCCCGCTGATCGTGATCGTGGGGAGTCGATCGCCGATCGCGACGCCGATGCGCGCCGTCGCCGCCTGCAGTCGCCGCTCCGCACCCATGACATCGGGACGGCGCGCGATGAGTGCGCCGGGAATGGAATCGGGAACGGAGACGGCGCGCACCGCGCTCTCGAGCGACTCACCGCGTGCGATGTGGCCGGGCTGTCGCCCGAGCAGCAGCGCGAGCGCGTTCTCCTGCTGCACGCGCTGGCGCGCGAAGTCCGCGACGCGCGCGGCAGGGTCGGCGAGCTCGGCCTCGAACTGCCGCACGTCGAGCTCGGAGATGAGTCCCTGCGCGAAGCGCTGCCGAGCGAGTGCGAGCGTCGCCTGTCGGGACGCGAGCGTCTGCTGCGCGATGGCGAGATCGGCGTCGAGCTCGCGGAGCTGCAGGTACGCGGTCGCGACATCGCTCACGAGGGTGAGCGCCGTGGCGCGCGCGTCCTCCTGCGTCGCCAGCAGATCGAAGTTGCCGGCCTGCGCTTGGCGGCGCAGGCGTCCCCAGAAGTCGAGCTCCCAGGCGAGATCGCCGGTGATGCGCACGGCATCGAACTTCACCACCGTCGGGCCGAACGCCACCTTGTTCGTGCTCGCCGCGCCGTTGGCCGTGAGCTGCGGGAAGAGCCCCGAGCGCGCGACACCGTACAGCGCGCGGAACTCGCGCACGCGCGCCTCGGCAGTGCGGAGATCGCGATTGTTCGCGACGGCGCTGTCGACGAGTGCGACGAGCTGCGGGTCGGCCAGCACATCGAGCCACGCGAGCTCGTGTGTCGTGTCGATGGTGCGCGGCACAGGCAGCGCA
This sequence comes from Gemmatimonadaceae bacterium, assembly GCA_035687925.1. GTDB lineage: Bacteria > Gemmatimonadota > Gemmatimonadetes > Gemmatimonadales > Gemmatimonadaceae > DASSNR01. The sequence continues at coordinate 2,210 of DASSNR010000079.1, forward strand.
CGCGCCGTGGTGTCGGCGCGGCGCGCCGAGTCCGGGCGCGTGACGACGTTGCCACTCGGCTCGGTGCCCGCGGCGCGCGCCTTCCCGAGTGAATCGAGGAAGGCCTGCGCGGCGGGCGACATCGCGCTGTCGGTGCGCGCCACCACCGGATACGCCGGTGGCTCGACGCGCGTCGACGGTCCCACCGCGCACGCGGTGAGCCCCGCACCGAGGGTTGCGAGTGTGAGGACGAGCACCGAGACCGGCGTCGTGGATACGCGGATCGTCGGCATCGTCAATCTCCCTCGGCGGGTGCGGGTGTCGGCGCCACGCTCGCGGCGTGTGCGGTGCGCCGCTCGGCGACCGAGCGAATCGCGGCAAAGAAGAGCGGAATGAAGAAGACGCCGATCAACGTCGCGCCGAGCATTCCGAACACCACGCTCGTGCCGAGCGAGTGCCGGCTCAACGCGCCGGCGCCGCCAGCAGTCAACAGTGGCGCGACGCCGAGGATGAACGCGAACGACGTCATCAGAATCGGGCGGAGTCGCTCGCGCGCCGCTTCCACCGCCGCGTCGCGGATCGACCGCCCCTCACGCCGCAGCTCGCTCGCAAACTCCACGATCAGGATGGCGTTCTTCGCCGCGAGACCGATCACCGCGATGATCCCGACCTGGAAGTAGATGTCGTTCGGCATCCCACGCAGCCAGACGGCGAGCAGCGCGCCCAACACGCCGAACGGGAGCCCGAGCAGTACCGCGAACGGCACCGACCAGCTCTCGTACTGCGCCGCGAGCACGAGGAAGACGAGGATCAGGCCGAGCGTGATGACGAGTCCCGTCTGTCCCTGCGACGCCCGCTCCTGGAACGACTCGCCGCTGTACGCGTAGCCGATCCCCTGCGAGGCGTACTTGTTCGCCATCAACTGCTCCACCTCGTCGAGTACTTCGCCCGAGCTGTGCCCCGGCTTGGCGACGCCGGTGATCAGCGCCGAGGGGAAGCCGTTGAAGCGCGTGAGCAGCGTCGGTGCGCCACGCATCTGCGTCTGCACGAGCGCGGATAGCGGCACCATCTCACCGGTGTTGCTGCGTACGTAGAAGCGGCCGATGTCTTCGGGCCGTTGCCGGAACTGCGTCTGGGCTTCGGCCTGCACGCGGTACGTGTGGCCGTAGAGGTTGAAGTCGTTCACGTAGAGCGTGGAGAGCATGGTCTGAAGCGTGGAGAAGATCTGGTCCACGCTGACGCCGCGCGCCCGCGCCGCGTCTTTGTTCACCGTGACGTACACCTGCGGGACCTCGGTGCGGATGCCGCCGTTCACATTCTGCAGCGCCGGGAGCTGCGAGGCATCGTGCACGAAGCTGTTGACCGCACCGGCGAACTGCCGGATATCGCTGCCCGTGCGCTCCTGCAGGTTCATCTCGAGGCCGGCGCTGGTGCCGAGCCCGGAAATCTCCGGGAGGTTGAAGCCGAACGCGATCGCGTCCTTGAGCCCGTACAGCTTTCCATTGACGCGCGCGAGCATCGCGTCCACCGCATCGCTCTTCTTCGGCCGCTGGCTCCACGGCTTGAGCGAGACGAAGATCGTCGCTGAGTTCGTCTGGTTGGACTGCGAGAGGAGATCGAGCCCGACGATCGACACGATGCTCTTCGTCGCAGGCTCGGCGCGGAGCATGTGCTCCACCTGCTCGACCACCGCCGTGGTCCGCTGGAGCGATGCCGCATCGGGGAGCTGCACGCTGATCGCGAAGACGCCCTTGTCCTCGGTGGGGAGGAATCCGCCGGGTACCGCGCGGAAGAGCACGACGATGAGCACGAGGATCACGCCGAACACGGCGAACCACGTCCGCGGGCGCCCGATGATGCTCCCGACCGCGCCGGTGTAGCGCCTGGTCGTGCGCGCGAAGCGGTCGTTGAACCAGCGCGCGAGCCGGTTGTCGGTCTCCTCCGGCGCGTGCCGCAGCATCTTCGAGCAGAGCGCCGGCGTCAGTGTCAGCGCGACGAGCCCGGAGAGCACGACGGAGATGACGATCGTCGCCGCGAACTGCTGGTACATGCTCCCGGTGATCCCGCCGATGAACGCGACGGGTATGAACACCGAGCAGAGCACGAGCACGATCGCCACGAGCGCGCCGGCAATCTGGTGCATGGCGCGGTTGGTCGCCTCGCGTGGCGACAGATGCTCCTGTGCCATGATGCGTTCCACGTTCTCGATCACGACGATGGCATCATCGACGACAATGCCGATGGCTAACACCATCCCGAATAACGTCAGTGTGTTGACCGAGAAGTTGAGCGCTTTCAGTCCCAGGAACGCCCCGATGATACTGACGGGCACCGCCAGCACCGGGATGAGCGTCGCTCGCCAGCTCTGCAGGAAGATGAAGACGACGAGCGTGACGAGGATCATCGCCTCGGCGAGCGTCTTCGCCACCTCGATCACCGACTCGGTGATGAACGGCGTCGTGTCGAACGGCGTGGACCACGTCACGCCAGAGGGGAACGCCTTCTGCAGCTCGTTCATCCGATTCACGACTTCGTTCTTGACGTCGAGGTTGTTCGCGTCCGGCCGGCTGTAGATCGCGAACACGGCGGTCGGCGTCCCGTTGATGCGCGTGGAGAGATCGTAGCCTCGCCCGCCGAGGGTCACGGTCGCGATGTCGCGCAGGTGCACGATCGAGCCGTCGGGCCGCGCGCGGACGATGATGTCGCCGAACTCCTCCGGCGTCGTGAGTCGCCCCTGCGTCGTGACGGAGAGCGTGAGCTGCGTCCCCTTGGGTGCGGGCTCGCGGCCGAGCCGCCCCGCCGGCTTGGTCGCGTTCTGCTCCTGCACGGCGCT
>DASSNR010000101.1:0-9759 GCA_035687925.1 Gemmatimonadaceae bacterium
CGCATCCCCCATCCCGCATCCCGCTTCCCGCACGTCCGTCCGCCACACGTCCCTCGCCGCCGCGATCACATCGCGCGCCGTGACGCGGGACACGAACGATGGCCGGTGCGTGCACGCGGCGTACACGCAGTGCGCGCCGCACACCGAGCACTCGAGCTGCCACGACGCCACGGGGCGGTGCCGCGCGCGCGTGAGCATGCCGGATGTCGCGAGGTTGCCGCACCAGTAGATGCCGACCGTCGGTGCGCCGGCGGCCGCGCTCACGTACAGCGGGCCCGAGTCGTTCGAGATCACCACGCTGCACCGTGAGGCGAGTCCCACCAGCCCGCGCAGGGAGAGACGTCCGGCGACGTCGAGAGCGTCGGTGTGCATCGCATCGACGACGCGGCGCGCGATCTCGCGTTCTGCGTCGCTCCCGTTCACCACGATGCGCGCGCCCTGCTCGGCGAGCGCGTCGCCGACCTCCGCGAAGCGCTCCTCGGGCCAGCGGCGACGCGGGTCGGTGCCGCCGGGATTGAGGAGGACGAGCGGCGCGTCGGTCGATGGCACGATCGCCTCGGCGTCCTCGAGATCGCGCACCGTCACCGCGAGCTGCGGCGCGATCGCGCGCGGCGTGGCGCCCACGAGCGTCACCAGCTCCAGATAGCGCGCGACCTCCGGTTGCCAGTACGTGTACGGGATCCAGCGATCGAGCGGCGGGGCGTTGTCGGCCTTGAGCCCGACGCTCACGCGCGCGCCGAGCCGCTGCGTGAAGGGATTCGAGAACTGCCCGCCGCCGTGCATCTGCACCGCGAGATCGAAGCATTCCGCCCGCATCGCCGCGAAGAACCGCTCGAGCGCCGTTGCATCCTCGGGTCCATCCACCTCGTTCACGCCGCGTGATGGCGGAACGGCGATGACGCGGTCCACCGGAGCACGACGCCCGTCGAGGAGCACGGCGTGATGCTTGGCGCCGAGCAGCGTGATGTGTGCATCGGGGTACGCGGCGCGCAGCGCGTCCAGGGCGGGGAGTGCGAACATCAGATCGCCGATGCCGTTCGCGCGGAGCACGGCGATCCGGGCAACGTTGGGGAGATGCATGTCCAGCGAGGTGCAAAGGGGTGGCATCGCGGCGCGTGGGACTCCAGCCTCCGCGAGAAGCGCCCGGAATCGCTCCGCACGACTCATTCCGAAACGGGCGGCGCACGTCGTCTCCATATCATCGCCCACCTTCTCGCCCGCTGCCCCCGAGCGAATGATGAAGTCATCGCTCGCACAGCGGCTCGACGCACGGTTCTTGCGCGCCGTCCGCGGATCGGTGTGGACGCAGCGCGGCGCGAGCGCGGCGCGTCCCGGAGCAGCATCTTGCGCAGGGAGTTCCTCATGAGTCGTCGCCCCCGTCACGGTATCATGAGCGCGCTCGGCCGCTGGCCGGTCGCCCGGCAGCTGACCAACGCGGGGCTGGGCGATGCCGCGGTGAGCGAACGCACGCGGCAGCTGCACTCGCGGCTGCACGACGTGCGGACGGTGCAGAGCATCTGCCCATACTGCGCGGTCGGGTGCAGCACGCTCGTGCATGTGAAGAAGGGCGAGATCGTCGACATCGAGGGGAATCCCGAGAGCCCGATCAACCAGGGGACGCTGTGCCCGAAGGGCGCCGACACGCTCCAGTACACGATCAACCCCAAGCGGCTCACCACCGCGCTCTATCGCCGCCCCTTCGGCACGAAGTGGGAACGCGTCGATCTCGAGTGGGCGATGGACCGCATCGCCGAGCGCGTGCGCGACACGCGCGAGCGCACCTACGTGAGCGAGGATGCGAACGGGCGACACGTGTGCAACACGCCGTCGATCGGTTTCCTTGGCGGCGCGGCGCTCGACAACGAGGAGAACTACCTCATCAAGAAGTTCTGCGTCGGCGCGGGGATCGTCTGGATCGAAAACCAGGCGCGCATATGACACTCGGCCACCGTCCCCGGTCTGGGGACGCCGCTCGGCCGTGGTGGTGCCAGCACCTTCCCGCGTGATCTGGCGAACACCGACTGCATCCTCATCATGGGCTCGAACTTCGCCGAGTGCCATCCGGTAGCGTTCCGCTTCGTGATGCGCGCGCGGGAGACGGGCGCAGAGGTCATTCACGTCGATCCGCGCTTCAGCCGCACCTCGGCGTGCGCTACGCAGTACGTGCAGATCCGCGCCGGCACCGACATCGCGTTCCTCGGTGGACTCATCAACTACGTGCTGCAGAGCGAGCGGTGGAACACGGATCCCTTCTTCAGGGAGTACGTGTCGCACTACACGAACGCGGCCACGCTCATCGAGCGCGACTTCCGCGACGTGAGCGAACTGGGCGGCGTATTCTCGGGGTGGGAGGACGAGGACGGCTACTACTGCCCCGACAGCTGGCAATACGAGGGGACGCAGCGCGTCATCCACGTGGAGAGCAAGTACAAGGAGATCTGCGACATGCTCTCCTCGCACGGGCAGGGGATGTCATCCGGGCGCTCGATCGGCGGGCCGGCGCCGAAGGACGAGACGCTCGAGGATCCGCGCTGTGTCCTGCAGCGACTCAAGCACCACTTCGCCGAGTACACGCCGGAGGTCGTGTCGGCGATCTGCGGCGTGCCCGAAGATCGATTCGTCGCCGTCGCGGAATCGATGCTCAGGAACTCGGGGCGCGATCGCACATGCGCCATCGCGTACGCCGTGGGGTGGACGCAGCACACCACGGGACCGCAGATCATCGCCAGCGCTGCGATCCTACAACTGCTGCTCGGCAACATCGGCCGTCCGGGCGGCGGGATTCAGGCGCTGCGCGGCCACGCCACGATTCAGGGCTCGACCGACATCCCGACGCTGTACGATCTGCTCCCGGGCTACCTGCACATGCCCACCTGTCTCCCCATCGACGACACGCTCGACTCGTACGTCTGGAACGAGGGCGGCGCGACGGGACACTGGGCGTACACGCGGAGCTATCTGGTGTCGCTGCTCAAAGCGTACTTCGGCGACGCCGCCACGCCGGAGAACGACTTCGGCTACGGTTTCCTCCCGCGCATCACCGGCGACCATTCGTTCATGCCGATGTTCGTCGCGATGCACAAGGGCGAGCTCGAGGGGTTCTTCCTCATGGGACAGAACCCCGCAGTCGGCGGTCCAAACGCCGGATTCGTGCGCGAGGCGCTCGGCAAGCTCAAATGGATGGTCGTGCGCGATCTCTTCGCGATCGAGAGCGCCACCTTCTGGTACGATTCGCCCGAGATCCGGGATGGCGCGATCGCGCCCGAAGACATCGGCACGGAGATCTTCCTGCTCCCCGGTGCGACCGTCACCGAAAAGGACGGCTCGTTCACCAACACGCACCGTCTCATCCAGTGGCACGACAAGGCGGTGAATCCGCCCGGCGATGCGCGATCCGAGGCGTGGTTCATGTATCACCTCGGCCGCCGCATCAAGCGCATGTACGAAAATTCCACCGAGCCCAAGGACCGTCCCATTCAGGCCCTCACTTGGGATTACCCGACCGCCGGCGAACACGAGGATCCGATCGTCGACTACATCCTGCGCGAGGTGAATGGGTACGTGTGGGCGCCCACGTGGGAGGAGCGTCGCCAGCTCGAGGGCTTCGCCGAGCTGAAGCATGATGGTTCGACCGCATGCGGTTGTTGGCTGTACAGCGGCGTGTACCCCGGGGTGAATCGCGCCGCGTCGCGTGTGAGCGACGATCTCTACATCTCACCCGGATGGGGCTTCTCGTGGCCGAGCAACGTTCGCCTGCTCTACAATCGATGCTCCGCTGATCCGCAGGGACGCCCGTGGTCCGAGCAGAAGAAGTACGTCTGGTGGGACGAAGCGAAAGGGAAATGGGTCGGCGCCGACGTCCCCGATTTCCCCGTCGACAAACGCCCCGACGATCCCGGCGACCCCGCAGCGGGTGGGCTTGCCGCGCTCTCCGGCGACTCCCCCTTCCTGCTCAAGCCGGATGGCAAAGCGTGGCTCTTCTTCCCCTTCGGGATGAAGGACGGCCCGATGCCCACGCACTACGAGCCGTGGGAGACGCCCGTGCACAACCTGCTCTATCGCGAGCATCCGCGCGATCCGATGACGAAGGTATGGCACGTCGATGGCAACCCGTACAACGACGTCGCAAGCGACGAGTTCCCCTACGTGCTCACCACCTATCGCGTCACCGAGCATCACACGGGCGGCGGGATGACGCGGTGGAACAGCTGGCTGTCCGAGCTGCAGCCCGCGGCATTCGTCGAGCTGAGTCCCGAGCTCGCCGCGGAGAAGGGGATCGAGCACACCGGATGGGTGACGCTCTCCACCTCGCGCGGCGATGTCGAAGCGCATGCGCTCGTCACGCGACGCATGCGCCCGCTTCGCGTACAAGGACGGACCATCCATCAGATCGGCTTCCCCTGGCACTACGGCTACGCGGGGCTCGTAGCCGGTGGCTCGGCGAACGTGCTCCTCTCGATGGTCGCCGACCCCAACGTGTCCATCCACGAGCGGGTGCTGACGTGTAACATCCGCGCAGGGCGTCTGGACGGAGCGTACCGATGATCGCGTTCACCGGACGAACGGAGGACAAGAGCTCCCGGCACATGGAGGCGATCGGACATCCGACGCAGCCATGGATCGGCGCGCCGCAGGGCGCACCCGTCACTGAAGACACGACTGTGCCGGTCACGCAGGAGGCACAGCGCACAGCGGGCACGCGTATCGAGCCGGGGCGCGCGTACGGCTTCTTCACCGACACCACGCTGTGCATCGGGTGCAAGGCGTGCGAGGTCGCGTGCAAGCAGTGGAACAACCTCCCGGCCGAGGACTTCGAGCTGAGCGGCGACTCGTACGACAACACGCGCGAGCTCTCCGCCACCACGTGGCGCCACGTCGAATTCATCGAGCAGTTCGATGCCGAGCGGTTCGACGGGCTCGAGCCGCCGGCGCTGAAGCCGGAGGCGCTGCGCCCTGACGCGCGCGGCCTGCGTGCGAATCTCCCGACGGACTTCGAGCCGTGGGCGAATCTCACCGCGAGCGAGCAGTGGTCGCGGCCCGGGCAGCGATGGATCTTCATGAGCGACGTCTGCAAGCACTGCGTGGATGCGCCCTGTCTCGAGGCGTGTCCCACCGGTTCGATCATTCGCACGGAGTTCGATTCGGTGTACGTGCAGCAGGACGTCTGCAACGGATGCGGCTACTGTGTGAGCGCGTGTCCGTTCGGCGTGATCGACGTTGCGAGCGACTGGGACGGCAAGGCGCACAAGTGCACGCTGTGCTACGATCGCCTGAAGGACGGTCTCGAGCCCGCATGCGCGAAGGCGTGTCCCACGGACTCCATTCAGTTCGGCCCCGTGGACGAGCTGCTGCACCGCGCCCAGGAGCGCGTGCGCGAGCTGCGCGAGCGCGGAATCCCTGCCTATCTCTACGGCACCGATGGGGTCATGGAGAACGAGTGCGATACGAGCCGGCTCGAGGGGCTGAACTGCTTTTTCCTCCTCATCGATCGCCCCGAGGTCTACAACCTGCCCGCCGTGCCGAAGCGTCCATCCACGAACACGGGCGTGGGGCTTGCGACGAGCGCGCTCGCGGCGCTCGGGCTTACCGCCGCCGCACTTGTTGCGTTCGCCGGCGGAGGAGATGGACGATGACGCCAGACGGCTCGAGCGACACCGTCGCGCATCCGCGCATCGCTCCTCACACGCAACCGCGCATCGTGCCGCACGGGCATGCAGCGCAAGAGTCCGAGCTCATCGTGCCGGCGCCGCCGCGGCGCCATCCGCGGCGCTCGCGTCGTCCCCTCGCCAACGAGCAACAGGGGCGCCAGCCGTCGTCGCCAATCAAGGAAGCGACATGGAAGTGGTACGTCCCGATCTACTTCTGGCTCGGGGGCATCGCGTCCGGAAGCTGGATTGCGACGACCGCCGAAGACCTCACGGGAGAGAACGACCGCGACGTCGTGCGCGCCGGTCGCTACCTCGCCCTCGGCACCGTGCTCGGCGGGACCGCGCTCCTCGTGCTCGACCTCGGACGACGGGATCGCTTCCTCAACATGCTGCGCATCGTGCGCCCGCGCTCGGCAATGAGCCTCGGTTCGTGGGGGCTCACCGAGTTCGGGATGATCACCGGCCTCGCCGCGACGCTCCAGCTGCTGGAAGACGGCGCGCTCGGCGCGCACCCCGCGCTGCAGCGTCTCTCCGAAGGATGGCCAGGGCGGGTGCTGCACCTCACAGGACTGCCGTCCGCCCTGTTCGTCGGGGGCTACACCGGTGTGTTGCTCGCATCCACGAGCACGCCGGCGTGGGCCGCGCGTGCCCGTGTGCTCGGTCCGCTCTTCCTCGCGTCCGGGATGGCGAGCGGGCTCGCGGCGCTCGGCGCCATCGTCGATGCGACGAGCGGCTCGCGTCCGGACGTGCACCGCCGGCTCGCGCGCGCCGAGGTGGTGGCACTCGTCGCGGAGCTCGCGCTCGCGCTCGTGAGCCACGCACGGATCCAGCGGCTGCCCTCGGTCGAGCGGGAGCCGGCCTGGCAGCGAGCGCTGCGACGCGTCGCGATCGGAGCGGGGATCGGTGTGCCGCTCGTCGCGCGCACCGCAGCGGCGCTCACGCGACACGAGCCGCAGCGTCATCGCGTGCGGCAGCGCACCGCGCGACGCATCCGCATGCTGCTCGGCACGGATGACCATTCGCTGTTCGATCGCCCTGCGCGCTCCGACCTCGCGTACACCGCGCTCACGCTCGCGGGGAGTCTCGCGCTCCGCTACCTCGTCACACACGAGGGGAGACGCTCCGCGCGCACGCCGGACGACACCTGGCGGTTCACCGCGGCGCGCGGCCGAGCCCGAACTGTGACGCTGGATCGGGGCGAACAGCTCGCGACGGAGCGTCGGCTCCGTCCCGCCCGGTTGCGCGGTCGCCTCATTCGCGGCCAGGTCGAGGGGGTGATCACGATCGTGCAGGAAGACCGCATCCGCGTCGTCACGGCGCCCGGGCGGGGCTACCTGTTCACGGTCGCCAAGCGTCGCGCGTCACCGGCGGAGCTCGAGCGGTGGCGCGATACGCGCACCCCAATCGCGGTCCGCTACGCCGGCGTCCCCGATTCGGGGGCGATCGCGGAGGACGTCCGCCCCATCTGACACGGCGTTCGCCACACGGCAGGCGTAGTTCGCCACAATTTCGTTGTCCCTGTATGTGACGTACGGGCAATTTGCTCCGCGCCATTCGGATCCCGTCGATGTCCAGGAGGACACATGCGGTTCACACAGGTGCTGGTACTCGCCAGCGTAGCAACGGCGTTGGCTTGCGGCGGCTCGAGCCCAACAGAGAACAACAATCCACCCCCCCCGCCGCCGCCGGGCACACATGACGTGACGGTCAAGGACTTCTCGTTCAGTCCCTCGAGCATCACGATCAAGGTGGGTGAGACGGTGCGGTGGACCAACAATGGTCCCTCCGTTCACCGTGTGGTTGCCGATGGAGGGCTGTGGGATAGCCAGGGGCTGCTCCCGCCAGGGACGACGACGGATCCCTACGGCAATTCCAGCAGCACACCGGGTGCCTCGTTTTCCTTTACGTTCACGCAGGCAGGGACGTACACCTACCACTGCATGAACCATCCGCCCTCGGGTTATCCGAGTTTCACCGGGACGGTCATCGTGCAATAGCCCGCGCGTGGCGTCATATTGGGGTGCATGTCTGCACCCCAACCCGCGTCACGCACGAGCGACCAGGCCTCGCACACCAGGGCGGGCGCGCGTACGGGCAATGTTCGAATCGTCCTGCGCGCGCTCGCCTATTTGCGCTCCTACAAGGCCGACGTCTCCGGCGCCACGATCGCGCTCCTGATCGTTTCAGCCGCTACGCTCGCCACGCCGCAGTTCATTCGCATCGCGATCGACGGCGGCATTGCGGCGCGGCAGCCGCACGTCATTCTGCTCTCCGTGCTCGGCCTTCTTGGCGTCGCCGTCGTGCGCGGCTTCTTCAGCTTCATCGAAGGGTTCCTCGCCGAGCGCGCCTCGCAGGGCGTGGCGTACGACCTGCGCGATGGGCTGTTCACCCACATCGGGCACCTGAGCTTCAGCTTCTACGACAAGGTGCAGACAGGGCAGCTGCTCACGCGCCTCACGAACGACGTCGAGCAGATCCGCACCTTCGCTGGGAGCGGAGTCGCCCAGATGACCGCGTCGGTGGTGATGCTGCTCGGAACCATCGGGCTGCTGCTCGCGCTCAACGTCACGCTCACACTGGCGGTGCTCGGCACGATCGTGCCGATCGTGCTCCTGCTCGGCTACTTCGTGCGCGGCATCGCGCCGATGTTCCGTGCGGTCCAGCAGGCGCTGGGGAAGCTCAACAGCGTGCTGCAGCAGGATCTCGCCGGCGTGCGAACCATCCGCGCGTACGGGCGTGAGACGTACGAGGACCAGCGCTACGGTGCGGTCAACACCGATCTGCTCGACCGCTACATCGTCACGGTGCGCGCGATTGCGAACAACTTTCCGTTCGTGTTTCTGTTCGCGAACATCGGGACGCTCGTCGTCATCTGGATCGGCGGCTTGCAGGTGATCGGCGGTCGGCTCTCCATCGGCGAGCTGATCGCGTTCAACAGCTATCTCGCGTTTCTCGTGCAGCCGCTGCTCACCGTCGGCTTCCTCGCTGCCGGGCTGTCGCGCGCCGCGGCGTCCACGGTGCGCGTGTTCGAGGTGCTCGATGCGCCGCTCGAGGTGCAGGATGTGCCGGGCGCGATCACGCTTCCACCGGTCACGGGGCGCGTGGAGTTCCAGGACGTCTGCTTCCGGTATCCGGGCACCGAGCGCGACGTGCTGCACGAGGTGAGCTTCACCATCGAGCCAGGGCAGACGGTTGCGCTCCTCGGTGCAACGGGCTCGGGGAAGAGCACGCTGGTCAATCTCATCCCGCGCTTCTACGACGCGACCGATGGCACCGTCCGCATCGATGGGCACGACGTGCGCTCGGTGACGCTCGAGAGCCTGCGCCGCCAGATCGGTGTCGTCCTGCAGGAGGTGCGACTGTTCGCGGGGACGGTGCGGGAGAACATCGCGTACGGTCGCCCCGAGGCCTCGCTCGGCGAGATCGAGCAGGCCGCGCGCGCCGCACAGGCGGATGCGTTCATCCGCGAGCTCTCCGAGGGATACGACACCGTGATCGGCGAGCGCGGGGTCACCCTCTCGGGCGGGCAGCGACAGCGCATTGCCATCGCGCGGGCGCTGCTCGTCGATCCACGCATCCTCATTCTCGACGAGAGCACCTCCGCGGTGGACACGCTCACCGAGGCGGCCATCCGCGCGGCGCTCCAGCGTCTACGCGAGCGTCGCGCGCACACGGTCTTCATCATCGCGCAGCGTGTGAGCACGGTGCGCCACGCCGATCTCATTCTCGTCATGGACAACGGACGCATCGCCGCCAGCGGCACGCACGACGTGCTGATCCGTGAGAGCCCGCTCTACAACGCCATCCTCGGCTCGCAGCTCGAGGACAGTAGCGACGACCTGTCCCTCGCCGCCGGCTGATCCGCCATGACGCATCCTCGTTTCGGGCTCGCCGCCATGGCGGGCGAAGAGGCGCGCGCCGAGCATCGCGGCGCCACGCTCCGGCGCCTCCTGCGCGAGCTCGGACCGTACCGGGCCTCCCTCACGATGGCGTTCGTCCTCATCGTGATCGGTGCCGCGGCGCAGGCGGCGGGTCCGTGGCTCGTCGGGCGCGCCATCGACGACAGTATTCGCGGCCGCGATCCCGCCGGGCTCGCGCGCACGATGCTCGT
>DASSNR010000114.1:0-4420 GCA_035687925.1 Gemmatimonadaceae bacterium
CGCGGGAATCCCTCGTGCTGGTTTCGTTCGAGGTGTTTGTGGAAGTTCTCCACCATCACGATCGCAGCGTCGATCATCGCGCCGATGGCGATCGCGATCCCGCCCAGGCTCATGATGTTCGCGTTCAAGCCCAGCACGTACATGGCGATGAACGCCATCAGGATGCCGACGGGGAGCGTCACGATGGCGACGAGCGCGCTCGAGGCGTGGAGCAGGAACAGAATCGTGACCGCGGCCACGATGAGCGATTCCTCGACGAGCTTGCTCTTGAGCGTCGCGATGGCGCGCTCGATGAGCCCCGAGCGGTCGTAGCCGTTCACAAAGATGACGCCCTTCGGCAATGATGGCTGGAGCTCCGCCATCTTTGCCTTCACGCGATGGATCACGGCCAGCGGGTTCTCACCGTAGCGCATCACCACCCACCCGGTGACGATCTCCCCCTTTCCATCCAAGTCGGCGATCCCGCGCCGGATCTCGGGCCCGAGCTGCACGCGGGCGACATCCCCCACGGTGATGGGTGTGCCATCGCGACCCGTGCCCAGCGAGACCGCGCGGATGTCGTCGAGACTCGTGAATCGTCCCCGTCCACGCACCACGTACTCTGAACCGTTCATCTCCAGCACGCGTCCGCCCACATCCTCGTTCGATGTGCGAACGGCTTGGGTCACTTTCTCGAGCGGGATGTTGTACGCGAGGAGCTTGGCGGGATCCACCACCACCTGGTACTGCTTTTCGTAGCCGCCAAGCGACGCGATCTCCGCCACCCCGGGCACCGCCGTGAGCGCGGGGCGTACCGTCCAGTCTTGTAGACTCCGGAGCTGCGCCAGGTTGAGATGGCCCGTCGTGTCGGCCAGGATGTACTGCATCACCCAGCCGACGCCGGTGGCGTCCGGCCCGAGCATCGGCATCGCGCCCTGGGGCAGCTTCGCTCGCGCCGAGCTCAGATACTCGAGCACGCGCGAGCGCGCCCAGTAGAGATCGGTGCCGTCATCGAAGACGACGTAGACCGCCGAGAGGCCGAACTGACTCATTCCGCGCACGTACTTCGTGTGGGGGACTTTGAGCATCTCGGTCTCGAGCGGATACGTCACCTGGTCCTCGACGAGCTGCGGCCCCTGCCCCGGCCACTCGGTCATGATGATGACCTGGACATCGGAGAGATCGGGGATCGCATCGACGGGCGTACGGATCATGCTCCACAGCCCGGCGACGATAATGGCAGTGGTCGCGAGCAGCACGAGGACCTTGTGGCTCACCGACCATTCGATGATGTGTCGAAGCATGCTCAGCTACCTCCGCGGCGTAGTCGGCGACGGAGGCATCGTCATCCCTTTCGTGTCCATTCCTCGCATGTCGGCGCCAGTGTCGTTCATCCCGGGCATGTCCTTCATGCCGCCCACCGTGTTCATCTGTCCGCCACGCGAGCCCCCGGACATGTCCATCTGACCCAGCATACTCTTCATCACTTCGGACAGGTTCGACTCGGAGTCGAGGAGGTACTGCGCCGATGTGACGACACGTTGCCCGGGCTCGAGCCCCGAGAGCACTTCCGTGTAGGCGCCCGCCGTGCGCCCCGTCACGACCTCCATCGGCATGAGGCGTCCACCGCCCATGTCCGTGAAGACCAGCGTGCGATCCCCGGTGTTGAGCACCGCCGACGTCGGCACCGTGAGCGCGCGCCGGCTCGGCGTAGTGAGCGTGACCGTTGCGTACATCCCCGGCTTGAGACGCCCGTCCGGATTGGACACCTCGATGCGTGCGCGCACCGCGCGCGCGGTCGAATCCAGCGTCGGGTATACGTAGGCGACGCGACCATCGATCGGCCGCCCCGGATACGAGGCGAGCTCGACAATAGCGTGCGAGCCGATCCGTACCGCTCCGGCATCCTGCTCGCGGAGCGCGACGTCGATCCACACGTGACGGAGATTGGCGATGCGATAGAGCACGGCTCCAGGCTGGATCGCCTGCCCCTGAACCACGTGCTTCTCCAATACGGTGCCCGAGGCGGGCGCGTAGAGCGTGAGTGTGCGGCGCATCGTGCCCGTCCGCAGGATCTCAGCGACCTGTTCCTCCGAGATGTCCCAGAGAGCAAACCGGCGTTTGGCCGCAGCGACCAGATCCGTGGACACCGCCGGCACCCCAGGGACGTCACTCCCCCCGATGCTCTGCTGCAGCTTCGCGGCGACCAGGAGCTCCTGCTCGGCGGCCACCAGCTCCGGCGAATAAATCTCCATGAGCGGTTGGCCGTGCCGCACGCGCTGCCCGGTCGCGTCCACGTACAACCGCTCGACGTAGCCGCCGAACCTGGGCGTCACATCGGCGAGCGTCGTCTCGTCGATGGTGACCACGCCGGCCGTGCGTACGGTATTCTCCAACGTCCGCTCCTCCACGCCGCCGAAGGTGACGCCGAACTGGCGCATCTGATTCGCGGTAAGCTCGACCGTGCCATCGGAGGACATGTTCATACCACTCATTCCGCCCGCGCTCGCCACAGCGGCGCCGCTCGCGCCTCCGACCGCCTGATGCGGAACGAGGCGCCAGAGCGCGAACGCCGAGGCGACCGCGATAGCGACGATGCCGCCGATGATGAGCGCGCGCGATCGCTGCGGACGTCGCGTGACGCGACTGTCCCGTCCGCCGTTCCCATCCGCTGGATCCGCCGGCGTGTTCGCGCGTGTCGCACCCGCGTCGTCGTTCATGGGAGATCCTGGGTTCTGATTCATCGGAGGACTCCTGCACCCACGGTGCGCTCGAGTTCCGCGAGGCTCTTCGCGAAGTCGGTCAACGATCGGTAGTACGCGGTCTCGGCGTTGAAGACGCTGGCCTGCGCATCCATCACGGCAGCGAAATCCAACCGGCCGACCTGATAGCTCGCGGTCGACGAGGCGAGCGTCGCCTGCGCCTCCGGCAGAATCGCGCGCTTGGCCAGGGCGAGCGCCGTGCGCGCGCGCTCCACGTCGCTCACCTGCGTGGCGACCTCGGCGTTCAAGACGTTCACCATCTGGTGGTGCTGCGCCTCGAGTGCGGTGAGCTCCGCATCGGCTTCGGCAACCTCCGCGTCCTGCTTGCGTCCCTTCTGCAACGGGATCGGAATGGAGACCGTGGCGGAGACCATGTCCGTGAACCCCTGCCGCTGGCCGTAGCTCAGCGCGACGGACACATCGGGGAGCGATGCTTTCCGAGCGAGCTTCAACCGGGCTCGTTGTGCGGCGATGCGCGCGATGTGCTCGTGGATCACCGGGCTGTTGGCCGCGGCCAACGTCTGGAGCGAATCGAGTGGGAGGAGCGGAGAATCGGCGGCGCGCGCGCCGACTGCGTCTGCTATGAAATGGACATGGGCCGCAGAGTCCGCCACTGCCGCACGCACAATGCGCGCGGGGAGTGCGGGCGCCTCCACCGGCGTGTCGCTTGGTCGATCGAGCACCGCGTTGAGCCGGGCGAGCGCGGCCAGGCGCTGTTCGGCGAACGCGCTGGCCGCGTCGTCCAGATTCGCGGTCTCCGTCCGCGCGCGAAGCACGTCGGCCTGTGTCCCCGTTCCCGTCGTGTAGCGCGCTTGGGATACCGAAATCAGATTCGTGACCACCGCCTGGTTGCGGCGCACGATGTCGAGCGCGCGCTCGGCGAACGCCAGGTCGTAGTACGCCTCCTTCACCTGCGCCGCGACATCGAGCCTCGCGGCCTCGAGCGCGGCCCGCGCCGCCGTCACCTCATCCGTGGCCGCCCGGGTCTGGAGCGAGAGCTTGCCGGGGAACGGGAACGTCTGTGAGATGCCGACCATCTTCATCGTCATGAAGTCCGAGAAGCCGGGCTTGCTGATCGGCAGGTTCTCGACGCCGGCCATGAGCATGGGATCCGGCCGGGCCCCGGCGGGGCCAATGCGCATCTGCGCCGCCCTCACGCGTGCCGCCGCCGCACAAATCGCCGGATTGACGGCAAGCGCCTGCGCGACGAGGGAGTCGAGCGCACCGGCAGCGCGGGCGGAATCCTTGGGCACGCGCTCGGGAATGCGAGGCGCGGCAGGCGCGACCTGGGCGCGACCTGGCGCGAGCGGAGCTGCTATCGCGAGCCCGATCATCAACGCCAACTGCAGCAGCGGGAAGAATCGCCGCTTGGAGACGGATGTCGGCCACGCTTCGGTGCGCGCCCGCACGACGGGCACGGCACGAATGAATGTGGAGAGCATGGGTCCTCGGTGAAATCCAGAGGATGCACGCCGTCAGGCCATGATCGATGATGGACTGGTGACGTGCACCGAGCCCGTCAACGCACGCTCCGGAATACCGGGCGTACACTGGCGGTGCACGAACGACGACGATGTGGTCTGGACTACGCGCGAGGCGGCGGGAGCTCGGGCGGGAACGTCGCTGACGGCGGGGTGAGCACGACCATCGCGATCGCGCGGGACGGCACGTCGCACTGT
>DASSNR010000116.1:0-7546 GCA_035687925.1 Gemmatimonadaceae bacterium
TATCCGAGCCGTTCCCGCATCCCGCATCCCGCATCCCGCGCTTCTCTGGACTTCCCCCCGCCGCGCGCCTAATTTTCGCCATGGCTACCAGAACTCGCTCACCACTTCGGCCCGCGATCTCCGAGAGCGGGCCTTCGCGTATCGACGAGCCACAGCAGAACGGCGCCGCCCGTGTGCGCGCCGAGAATGCGCTGACGTTCGATGACGTCCTGCTCGTCCCACGCCATTCCGTTACGCACCCCAAGGACGTTCAGACGAGCACGCGCTTCACGCGCGGCATCGCGCTGAACGTCCCGCTCATTTCCGCCGCCATGGATACCGTCACCGAATCGGAGATGGCGATCGCCATGGCCCGTGCGGGTGGCATCGGGGTGATCCACAAGAACATGTCGATCGATCGGCAGTCCGCCGAGGTCGATCGTGTGAAGCGCTCCGAGAGTGGGATGATCCTGAATCCCATCACGCTCGCGCCCGACGCGCGGCTGCGTGAAGCGAACGCGCTCATGATGCGCTTCAAGATTTCCGGCGTTCCGATCGTCGATCGCGATGGTCGCCTCGTCGGGATCATCACCAATCGCGATCTGCAGTTCGAGCGCAACCTCGATCGGCCGCTGCGTGAGGTGATGACGCAGGAGCGTCTCGTCACCGCACCCGTGGGCACCACGCTCGACGAAGCCGAGCGCATCCTCGGCAAGCATCGCATCGAGAAGCTCCCCGTTGTCGACGACAAGGGGATCCTCCGCGGGCTCATCACCGTCAAGGACATCCACAAGCGACGGCAGTACCCGAACGCGAACAAGGATCAGCACGGACGGCTCCGTGTCGCCGCGGCGATCGGCGCCGGCGGCGACTTCCGCGAGCGCGCGCGTGCGCTGATCGACGCCGGCGTCGATGCGCTCATCATCGACACGGCGCACGGCCATAGCGAAGGGGTGCTGCGCGCAACGGCCGAGATTCGCGAGCTCTTTCCGCAGGTGCAGCTCGTGGCCGGCAACGTCGCGACCCGCGACGGCACCGAGGCGCTCATCGCGCGTGGTGTCGATGCGGTGAAGGTCGGTGTTGGACCAGGCTCCATCTGCACGACGCGTGTCGTCACCGGCGTCGGCGTGCCGCAGCTCACCGCCGTATTCGACGCGGTGGAAGGTGCGGGCGACATTCCGGTGATCGCCGACGGCGGAATCAAGTACTCGGGCGACATCGTCAAGGCGCTCGCCGCCGGTGCGTCGAGCGTGATGATGGGCTCGATGCTCGCCGGCACCGAGGAGAGTCCAGGCGAGTCGTTCCTTCTCGAGGGGCGCCGCTTCAAGATGCTGCGCGGTATGGGGAGCATCGCCGCCATGCAGGACGGCAGCGCCGACCGCTATTTCCAGGAAGGGGAAATGTCGCCCAAGAAGCTCGTCCCCGAGGGGATCGAGGGGCGCGTCCCCTACAAGGGCCCCGTCTCCGACGTGCTCTTCCAGATGGTCGGTGGTCTCCGCAGCGGAATGGGCTACGTCGGCTGCGCGTCGATCGAGGAGCTCCGCACCAACACCGAGTTCGTGCGCATCACCTCCGCCGGCCTCCGCGAGTCGCATCCTCACGACGTGACGATCACGAGAGAGGCGCCGAATTATTCGGTGTAAGTCGAGGCTCGGGACTCGGGACTCGGGACCCGGCATGGCTCGTGGCGAGCGAGCCCCCACCCCCGAGGCAGTGCCCGAGTCCCGCGTCCCGCGTCCCGGCTGTTCCGAGTCCCCAGTCCCGAGTCCCGAGCCTCGATGAAAAAGGACTCCCTCACCGCCTGGTTCCTCGGCCCGCACGCCGAGAATGCGGAGCTGCTCGAGCGACTCGTTACTGAGGCGCTGCGCGATCACATCTTCTGGCGCCGCAACTACCATCCCGAGGATGGCTTCACCATCCGCGAGACGGCGAAGCGGAGCGAGGGGTACGAGGAGGCGGTCGCGACGCTCACGCAGGAGTTGATGGGGCTCCTGGCCGAGCTCAAGCGTGGCGTCCCGTTCTTCAGTGGACGCTACAAGGGGCACATGAGCTTCGAGCAGACGATCGCGTCGCAGATCGGCTACTTCGCGGCCATGCTGTACAACCCGAACAACGTGGCGGTCGAAGCGTCGCCGGTGACGACGCGGCTCGAGCTCGAGGTGGCCGCGCAGCTCGCGCAGATGATCGGCTACGATCCGCTGCGAAGTTGGGGACATCTCTCCTCGGGCGGAACGGTCGCCAACTTCGAGGCGCTGTGGATCGCGCGGAACGTTCTCTACCTCCCGGTCGCCGCATCCGGCGCGGCGGAATCGCTCGGCGTCTCGCTCGATGTCGCGCGCCCCGATGGGTCGCGTGCGCACCTGGGCGAGCTCTCGCTCTGGGAGATGCTCAACGTCCCGAACGAAGGTGTGCTCGATCTGTGGGATGCGCTGTGGCACTCGGCTCCGCGCGCCGACGTGCATCGGGCGCTCCGCGAGCACTCACTCTCCGACCTCGGCTATCAGGACTACGCGCGCCGTCTCTCGCGCGCGTTCGGCGATCCACTCCCCGCGGCCGTCGTCCTCGTCGCGGCCACGGCGCACTATTCATGGGAGAAGATCGTCCGCTCGCTCGGCATCGGTGCGAACCAGCTGGTCTTCATTCCCGTGGACGAGCACTATCGCATGGATACGGGTGCGCTCTGGAAGCGCGTGCGATCGCTCGCCGCACACCGCACACCAGTGCTTGCCTGCGTGAGCGTGTGCGGGACCACGGAGGAGAGCGCGGTCGATCACCTGGATGAAGTACTCGAGGTGCGCGCCCGTGCCGAGCGCGAGCTGGGCGTCACCTTTCACGTGCACTCCGACGCGTGCTACGGCGGCTACGCCGCTGCGGTCACTCGGCGCGCGGACGGCACGCGTCGCACCGTGCAGGAGATTCGCGACGCCGTAGGCGGTCAGTGGCCGAGTGAGGCGTGGGTGCGCGCGATGGACGCGCTCGCGCGCGCCGACTCGGTGTCGATCGATCCGCACAAGCTCGGCTACGTCCCGTATCCCGCTGGCGCCTTCCTGCTGCGCGATCGGCGTGCGCGCGAGCTCGTGGCGGTCGACCCGCCGTACCTGCTGCCGACGCAGACGCTCGACAGCGCGCCCGAGCTTTTCCTCGGCCGCTACATCTTCGAGGGCTCCAAGCCGGGTGCGGCTGCAGCCGCCGTCTGGCTCAGTCACAAGGTGCTCCCGCTCGACGAGCGCGGCTACGGCTTCCTGATCGAGCGCACGGTGGTCGGCGCACGCCGGCTCTACGAAGCGCTGGCGTCCGCCGATCTCGCACCCTTCCGGGTCGTGCTGCTCCCCGAGCCCGACATCAACATCGTCTGCTACGTCATCCACCACCCGGCGCTCTCAACACTCGAGGCGACGAATGCGTTGAACGAGCGGATCTACGAGCAGATGAGCCTGAACCAGCCGGGTCACGCGCCGCAGTACATCATCACGCGAACCCGTCTGCAATCGCCGGTGTACGACGGTGCGGTGACGCCAGTGCTCGAGGCGCTCGGGGTCTGCACGGTGGATGACTGGAAGCAGTGCGATGATGGTCTGGTGGTGCTCCGCTCGACGGTCATGGATCCGTTCGCGGCGGAGCCGGCACCTGCGCCGGATCACATCGGCGGGTTCGTCGTGGCGTTGCGCGGTGCGTGCGAGGCAGCCGCGAGGCGCGATGGTCTCTTGACAAACCCGCAACCATCCGAGAACGTGCATCGCTGAGTTTCAGAGATGGTCTGATGGTGCCCGCCTGATCGTCCCTCTCCACGCAGCGTCGCGCTGCCCCCTCACAGCCAACGCGGAACAGAGAATATGGCCCTGTTTTCGACCAAGAGTATGGCGGTGCTTCAAGCCGAAGCGGGCGAAGAAGCGAACGGCCTCAAGCGCGCGCTCGGCGCCACCAACCTGGTCTCCCTGGGTATCGGGGCGATCATCGGCACGGGGATCTTCGTGCTCACGGGTCCGGCGGCGGCGCTGTACGCGGGTCCGTCGATCGTCCTCTCCTTCATTCTGGCCGCCATCGCGTGCGTGTTCGCAGGGCTGTGCTACGCGGAGTTCGCGGCGATGATCCCGATCGCCGGCAGCGCGTACACCTACGGGTACGCGACGCTCGGCGAGTTCATCGCGTGGATCATCGGGTGGGACCTGATCCTCGAGTACGCGTTCGGCGCGGCGACCGTCGCCTCCGGCTGGAGCGGCTACGTCCTCAGCTTCCTGCAGGACTTCGGGATTCACATCCCGACCGTGATTGCCGGGGCACCGGGAACCGATTTCGTGCTCTACCAGGGCCACTGGTCCGCGCTGAGCCGAGTCGCCACACAGCTGCAAGCGGCTGGCATCGACCCGACCACGCTGCCGCATCAGACGTCGGCCTTCAATCTGGTGGCCTTCCTCGGAATCGCCATCGTCACCACGATCCTCGTGATCGGGATCAAGGAGTCGGCCAGCTTCAACAACTTCATCGTGTTGGTGAAGGTGATCGTGCTGCTCCTCTTTGTCGGGCTCGGTGCCGCGTATCTGTTGAAGCACACCGCTGTGGCCAAGGCCAACTGGACGCCGTTCATTCCGCCGAATGAAGGCGGCTTCGGCCAGTTCGGGTGGTCCGGCATCGCGAGAGCGGCAGGCGTGATCTTCTTCGCGTACATCGGTTTCGATGCGGTCTCGACGGCTGCGCAGGAAGCGAAGAATCCGCAGCGCGACATGCCGATCGGCATCCTTGGCTCGCTCGTCATCTGCACGATCCTCTACATTCTCGTCGCCGGCGTGCTGACGGGCCTCGTCGCCTACAAGGGATTGAACGTCGCCGACCCGATCGCGATCGGTATCGACAAGACGGGCGTGGCGTGGGGCAGCTTCCTCGTGAAGCTCGGCGCGATCGCTGGGCTGTCCAGTACAATGGTGGTCATGCTCCTCGGACAGTCGCGCATCTTCTTCAGTATGAGCCGCGATGGCTTGCTCCCACCGTGGGCCTCCAGGATTCATCCGAAGTACCGCACGCCGTACGTCTCGTCGATCTTCGTCGGGATCTTCGTGGCAGCCTTCGCGGCGCTCATTCCCGTGTCGGTGCTCGGTGAGCTGGTGTCCATCGGAACGCTGCTCGCCTTCGTGATCGTCTGCGGGGGCATCTGGGTGCTGCGCAACCGCGAGCCCGAGCGTGCCCGCCCGTTCAGGACGCCGTGGGTGCCGGTCGTTCCGATCCTGGGAATCGTCGTTTCGCTGGTCATGATGCTCAGCCTCCCATGGGACACGTGGCTGCGGCTGATCATCTGGATGGCGATCGGCTTCGTCGTCTACTTCCTGTACAGTCGGAAGCACTCGAAGCTCGCGTTGGAGGAGGCCGTGGTGGCCGGCGCGGGGCCGAACGCACCGCGTCGCGATGTCACGCGCACCGGCGGCGACTGAGCGCCGCGCGCGTTAGCTTTGGGGCGGTGCCCGCACGGCGCGAGCACCGCCTCTTTTTTTTTGAGCCATGTCTCCACGTCTTCCGGATCTACTCGCGGTGCCGAACCATCGGCGCGAAGCGATCGAGCGCCTCGCGAAGGAATTCCTTCCGGGGCGCACGGCCGCGCTCTCCACGCACATCAATGCCGATGGCGATGGATGCGGCTCGGAGGTCGCGCTCTCGCTCCTGCTCGCGCAACTCGGGGTGGGGACGCGGATCGTGAACCCCACGCCCTGGCCCTCGGCGTTCAACTTCCTGCTCGAGGAGGGTGTGACCGATAGGAGTGCCGATGGCGCGAAGGCGCTGGATGATATCGACCTGCTGATCGTGGTCGACATCAGCGACGTCAAGCGGCTGGGTGCGTTGACGGATGCCGTGCGCGCGCTCTCGGCGCCGCGCCTCGTGATCGACCATCACATCCCGACGGCGGAGCCCGCGGGCGACCAGCTCGTCGCCGACACGGCCGCGTGCGCCACAGGCGAGCTCGTCTTCGATCTCGCGTGCGTGCTCGACCTCGAGCTCACCCCCGCCATCGCGCGTGCGCTCTACACGGCGATCCTCACCGACACCGGTGGCTTCCGCTTCAGCAACACGTCGCCCCGCTGTCAGGCGATCGCCGGCCAGCTGCTCGCCGCCGGCGTCGATCCCGAGGAGATGTACCGGCGCATCTATGCGTCCGTGTCCGTGGGGCGACTGCACGTGCTGCGTGATGCGCTCGAGACGCTGGAAGTGGACTCCGAGCGCGGCATCTCGTGGATCGCGCTCCCCGCTGGCACGCTCGAGCGCCACGACGTGAGCCCCGACGAGCTCGACGGACTCGCCGAGCATCCGCGCTCCATCGCGGGCACGCGGCTCGCGATCTTCTTCCGCGATCTGGGGCACGATCAGGTGAAGGTCTCGTTTCGCAGCACCGGACAGGTGGACGTCAACGCGTTCGCACGCCGGTTCGGCGGCGGGGGACATGCGAAAGCAGCGGGCGCGTTGATTCGCGGCTCGCTCGATGACGTGCGCGATCGGGTCATCACGGAGGCACGCCGCTTCCTCGAGCCCACGCACGCCGACAGCGCAGGCGCCGGCGCTTGAACTGCGGCCCCCACGATCTACCTTTCGAATCATGAGCGTATGGAAGCGTGGCGCCTCCGGCGATTCGAGCGTCGAAGGGCGGATTCGTCAGGCCCTCGATGAGCTGACGCCGATGTTGCGCCTCGACGCGGCCGGCCTCGAGCTCGTCGAATTCCGCGAGGAATCCGGCGTCGCGGTGCTTCGCATCGACGGCGACTGCCCCGACTGTCAGATGTCGGCGAGCCTGCTGCGCGAGGGGATCGAGGCGCACCTGCGCATGCACGTCCCCGAGATCCGCGAAGTCCGCTCGATCTAAAGACCGAGAAGGAGCATCCATGGCTGAACCGTTACAGGCGCGGATCGCTGCCGCGCTCTCGAAGGTCGTCAACCCGCGCCTGGGTCAGGACGTCATGACGGCGGACATGATCCGCGACATCGGGGTGACGCTCGACGGGAAGGTGCGCTTCTCGATTCTGCTCGCAGCGCAGGACCCCGCGTCGCTCGTGCGCGAGGTGCGGCAGGCGGTGGAGCAAGTCGATGGCGTGACCGATGTGCGCGTCGATGTGAAGACACCGCTGCAGGGCGCGAGCGCGCCGCAATCCGCGCCCCCCAAGCCCGCGCATTCTCGCCAACTCCCGGTGATGAACGCCGAGCCGCAGTCGCGCCACGCGCACGCGCCGTCGGCGCCGCAGCCGGTTGCCTACCCGAATCTCGGCCGCGTGATCGCGATCTCGAGCGGCAAGGGCGGGGTGGGGAAGTCGACCGTCGCCACCAACCTCGCGATTGCGCTCGCGGAGAGCGGCGCGCGCGTGGGACTCATGGACGCCGACATCTACGGGCCGAACATCCCGCGCATGATGGGGATCAACGTGCCGCCGCCGGTGATCAATAATCGGATCATGCCGCTCGAGGTACATGGGGTGAAGCTCATGAGCCTGGGCTTCCTCATCGAGCGCGATCAGCCCGCGATCTGGCGCGGCCCGATCGTGATGAAGATCATCACGCAGTTCCTGCGCGACGTGGAGTGGGGAGAGCTCGACTA
>DASSNR010000122.1:0-8800 GCA_035687925.1 Gemmatimonadaceae bacterium
TGCAGCTCTGTAGCCGTCGGCGTCCTTGAAGTCGCCGAACGGACCATCGATGGCGCGCAGGCCGTATGCACGGCACGCGACGACCATCCGCGACAGTGCGGCGTGCCACTGGTCACCAGGGTAGTCGGGGTTGAGCCCGCCGATGCTCGTCGTGCGCGCACGCATGCTCGCCGAGAAATCCGCGACGCCGAAGTGCATCGCCTCGAGCCGCGGGCTCGACTGGGCGATTGCCTCGACGTTCGCCATGCCGAGCGCGGTCTCGATCAGCACCTCGATCCCGATGCGGCGCGGCAATCGATGCGCCGATTCGATCTGCGTGAGCAGCGCATCGACCAGGTATACATCGGCGGATACACCGACCTTCGGGACGAGCACCGTGTCCACCCGGTGTCCGGCGCGCTCGATGACGTCGATGAGATCGCGGTACATATACGGCGTGTCGATGCCGTTCACGCGCACCGACACGGTTTTGCCGTTCGTTCTCCAGTCGATCTCGAGCAGTGCATCGATCGCGTTGCGACGCGCCTGCTCCTTGTCCGGGGGCGCGACGGCGTCCTCGAGATCGAGGAAGACGTAATCCGCGGCGCTCGACGCGGCTTTCGCGAAGAGCTCCTGCCGCGACGCGGGAACGGCGAGCTCGCTCCGCTGCAACCGTGCGCGGGCGAGCTCGTGATGCGTGTGACTCACGACGCCGCCGCGACGCGAGCCGCGGGGCGCGCCGTCGAGCGCGCCGTGGACGCGGAGGCATCCGGCGACACCCGCGTGTCGGGCGAGCGTGAGGCGGAGGTCGGCGCGATGGTCTTCGCCGTGCTCCGGAAGTGCTCGGCCGCAGCCGCCACGCCGCTCCCCAGCTCGACATCGATGCCGACGTCCCGCATTGCCATCTCGGCGCCGGCGAGCGCGCCGAGGAGCATGAGCTCGTTCAGGTCACCCATGTGTCCGACGCGGAACAGCTTGCCGGCGACGCGGCCGAGCCCCGCGCCGAGCGCGAGATCGTAGCGGCGGTAGGCGACGTCGATCACGTCGGAGCCGCTGAAACCGGGCGGCACCATCACGGCGCTCACCGTGTCGGAGTACCACTGCGGCGCGCGGGCGCACAGATCGAGTCCCCACGCGCGCACCGCGGCGCGCGCACCTTCGGCCAGGCGATGATGCCGCGCGTACACGTTGTCGAGTCCTTCCTCGAGCAGCATGTCGAGCGACTCGCGCAGCCCGTGCAGCATGTGTACGGCGGGCGTATAGGGGAAGTAGCCGCTCTCGTTGGCCTTGATCATGTCGTCGAAGTCGAAGAAGACGCGCGGACACTTCGCCGACTGGCGACGCTCGAGCGCCTTCTGGCTCGCGGCGACGATGCCGAGCCCCGCCGGGAGCATGAGCCCTTTCTGCGAGCCGGTGATCGCGAGGTCCACGCCCCATTCATCCATCAGGAACGGGATGCTCGCGAGCGAGCTCACCGCGTCCACATAGAGGAGCGCCGGATGCTCCGCCGCGTCGATCGCCTGGCGCACGGCGGAAATGTCGCTCGTCACGCCGGTCGCCGTTTCATTGTGAACGACGAGCACGCCCTTGATCTCGTGCGCGGTATCGGCGCGCAGCGTTTCCTCTATGCGCTCCGGCGGCGCGCCTTCACCCCAATCGACGTCCATCACATCGACGTCCATCCCCAGGCGCTGCGCGGCATCGATGAACAGGTGACTGAACTGTCCGTAGCGCGGCGCGAGCAGTCGATCGCCGGGCGAGCAGGTGTTGACGAGCGCCGCTTCCCACATGCCGGTGCCGGTCGCGGGGAAGATGAAGGGCTGCCCGTCGGCGGTGCCGAAGAGCGTGCGCAGATCGCTGAACAGCGAGCGCGGCAGCGCCGGGAACGCGGACGAGCGATGGTCTTCCGCGGCGCGGTGCATCGTGCGCAGAATGCGCTCGGGAACGTTGGACGGACCGGGAACGAAGAGGAAGTTACGGCCAGACATGCGGCGCTCCGGAAGCGTGAGAGTGATGGGCGTCGGCCGGTGCGCAGGGGCGACCCTCGCGCGAACGGCGATTGGACGTGATCGTTAGAGCGATGACGGAACCACCCATGCGCGGCGCGCCGCGAACCGGATCGGACCGCCCACTCGATGCGCGCACCACGCTCACCGAGCTGTACTGGGCTGGCGTGCGAGCGGTCGAGCCCGGTCCTGCACTGCGGGCCGCGCTCGAGCGACGCGACGCAAGATTCGCGCGCCGTGTCTGGCTCATCGCGCTGGGGAAGGCGGCGCACCCCATGGCGGCGGCCGCGGTGCAGGTCATGGCGTCGCGCGGGATCGAACCGGCGGGCGGGATCATCCTCGCGCCGTCGCCGGCATCGTCGCCGCACGCGAGCATCGTATCGGTGATGGGCGACCATCCGATCCCCGGCGCCCATTCATTCGCGGCGGCGGAGCGGCTGGGCGAGGTCGTCACACGAGTGCGAGCGGACGACGAGGTGTGGGTGCTGCTCTCGGGGGGCGCCACGAGTCTCGCGGCCGCACCCATCGCGGGCCTCACCCCCGCCGACCTCATCGCGCTGTACACGCTACTCCTCGGCTCCGGCCTCGACATTCGCGCGATGAACGCCATCCGCAAGCGATGCTCCCGTTGGGGGGCGGGCCGGCTCGTCGCCGCGCTTCACCCCGCGCCCGTGTCGCAGTTCGTGATCTCCGATGTCATCGGCGACGACCTGGCCGCCATCGGCTCCGGACCGTGCGTGCCCGACACGAGCACCGCTGCCGATGTCCACGCCGCGCTGGCGGACGCCGGCCTCTGGGATCGCACGCCACTTGGGGTGCGCGAGTATCTGTACAGCGTGGAGCGCGATCCATCGCTCGAGACACCCAAACCCGGCAACGCCGCGTTCGACACGGTCGACACGGAGATCGTCGCCGGAAATCGCATCGCGCTCGATGCGATCGCCAAGCGCGCCGCCGAGCTCGAGTACACGCCGCGCATCGTCGATGCCGCCGTCATCGGCGAAGCCGCTGCACTCGGCGCGCGACTCGGCGCTTATTTGCGAAGCTACTGTGACTCCGCGCGAGCGGCCCTGTCCGGTCGGACGGACCGTCCCTGCCTCATCTGGGGGGGAGAGCCGACGGTCACGCTCCCCGCGACCGGCGCGACCGGGATGGGCGGCCGGTGTCAGGAGCTCGCGCTGGCCGCGGCGCGTGCGCTCGCCGAGCCGAGTGCGACGACCGCGACGGCGCATCCGTCCGACCGCGCCCCATCACTCCTCGCCGCCGGCACCGACGGACGCGACGGCGCCACCGATGCCGCGGGCGCGATCGTGGACAGCGGCACATGGGATGCGATCCGTCGAGCGGGGCGGGATCCCGCGCGTGATCTCGCCGCCCATGACTCGTACGTCGCCCTCGATGCCGTCGGCGCCGTGTTGCGCACGGGCCTCACGGGGACGAATGTCATGGATGTCGTCATCGGGATTTGCGAATACAATCAAGAGTGAGTCAGTGGGTCGGTAGGTCAGTGGGTCAGGAACGGCTTGCAGGGCTGTCATCCCGAGCGCCGAATTGTCATCCCGAGCACCGAATTGTCATCCCGAGCACCGAATTGTCATCCCGAGCGAAGCGAGGGATCTTGACCCGCCAGGCCGAGATTCCTCGCTGCGCTCGGAATGACAAGCCTACGAGTTTCGTCTGACCCACTAACCTACTGACCCACTGACTCACTCTTTCGGAGCTCGCCTCATGCGCCTGGCTTCCGGTCTCACGATGCTCGCCGTCGCGTGCACACTCGGCTGTGCGCGGCATCATGTAGCGAGCCCCGTGAGCCCCACCACGTTCTCGGTACCCGTCGAGTACCACACGCTCGACAACGGGCTCAAGGTCGTGCTGTCGCGCGACACCACGGCGCCGCTCGTCACGGTCGCCGTCTACTATCAGATCGGATTCCGCATCGAGCCTCGCGACCGGACGGGATTCGCGCACCTGTTCGAGCACATGATGTTCCAGGGATCGCAGAATCTCGGGAAGCTCGAGTTCATCAAGCTCGTGCAGTCGAACGGCGGGATTCTCAACGGCTCGACGCGCTTCGACTTCACCAACTACTTCGAGACCGTCCCGTCGAACGTCCTCCAGACGATGCTGTGGGCAGAAGCGGATCGCATGCGCGGGCTCGACATCACGCAGGAGAACCTCGACAACCAGAAGAACGTGGTGAAGAACGAGGTGCGCGTGAACGTGCTCAACCAGCCGTACGGCGGCTTCCCCTGGCTCGACCTACCGCAAGTCGCGAACACCAACTGGTACAACGCGCACAACTTCTACGGCGACCTGGCCGACATCGACGCCGCCACGCTCGCCGACGTGCAGAGCTTCTTCAAGACGTACTACGCACCCAACAACGCCGCGCTCGCCGTCGTCGGCGACTTCGATCCCGCGCGCACGATGGCGCTCGTCACGCAGTACTTCGGTGACATCCCGCGTGAGACGCAGCCCCCCAAGCCGGACATCACCGAGCCGCGCCAGACGGAGGAGCGCCACGCGTCGCGCATCGATTCGCTCGCCACGCGCCCCGCGATCGCGATCGGCTACCAGATGCCCGCGCGCAACACCCCCGAGTATTACGCGATGGGGCTCATCGATCAGATCCTGCTCCAGGGGAAGGACTCGCGGCTCTACCAGTCGCTCGTGCAACGGTACGGGATCACGGGCGACGTGAGCGGCGGCATCAACCTCCTCGGCAACATGTTCGACTACAACGGGCCGATGCTCTGGACCGCCTATCTCTTCCATGATCCAGCGGTCTCCACCGATTCGATCCTGCACGTGTTCGACGCGACGATCGACTCGCTCCGCGCGACACCCGTGGATCAGGCCACACTCGACCGCGCGCGCACGAAGATGCGCTCGTCGTTCTACGACACGATCGAGGGGTCCGGTGGCTTCGGCCGCGCCGATCTCCTCGCGTCGTTCGCGCTCTTCGACAACGATCCGCAGGAGATCAATCGACTCGAGGGTGAGTTCGCGAAGGTGACGCCCGCGCTCATCCAGAAGACGGTGCAGGAATATCTGCGCCCCACGAACCGCACGATCCTCACCATCGAGACGAAGAAGGGGTCCTGACCATGCTGAAGCCTCGATTCGCACTGCTGGTCGCCGGCGTGCTCGCCGCGGCGTCCGTGTCCCCGGTGCTCGCGCAGCAACAGCAAGCGAAGGAGAAGCCGCCCGCACCCGGGCCCGCGAAAAACTTCGTCGTTCCCCCCGCGACGCACTTCACGCTTCCAAACGGGATGCAGGTGACGCTCGTCCCCTATGGCCAGGTGCCGAAGGTCGACGTCGAGCTCGTCGTGTACGGCGGGCACGCGGCGGAGCACGCCGATCAGGTGTGGCTCTCCGACCTCACGGGCGACATGATGCAGGAAGGGACGACGACGAAGACCGCGCAGCAGGTGAACGATGCCGTCGCCACGATGGGCGGCTCGCTCGACCTCAACACAGGCGCGGACGCGACGTACATCGGCGCCGACGTGCTCTCGGAGTCCGGCCCCGCGCTCGTCGCACTCATCGCCGACGTCGCTCGGCATCCACGGTTTCCTGCGTCCGAGCTCGCGCGCCTCAAGGCCGATCGCGTGCGACAGCTCACCATCGCGCTGAGTCAGCCGCAGAACATGGCGACTGCACGCTTCCGCGCCGTGCTCTACCCGAACCATCCGTACGGTCGGTTGTATCCCACGCAGCAGATGCTCGAGGGGTACACGCTGGAGCAGATCCGCGCGTTCTACGACTCGAGCTTCGACGCGGCGCGTGCGCACCTGTACGTGGCCGGCCGCTTCGACTCGGCGGCGATGGAGCGGGCCATCCGCACCGCGTTCGGCGGCTGGACCGCCGGCGCACCGATCTCGCTCCCCGTTCCGCACCCGGTCGACGTGCGCTCGCTACACGTGATCGATCGCCCGGGCGCCGTGCAGTCGACGATCTACATGGGGCTCCCCGTCATCGATCCGTCGAATCCCGATTGGGTCGCCATGCAGGTGACGAACGCGCTCCTCGGCGGCTCCTTCGCGTCGCGCATCACCGAGAACATCCGCGAGCAGAAGGGCTACACGTATTCACCGATCAGCATCGTGTCCACGCGCTACCGCGATGCGTACTGGGCGGAGATCGCCGACGTGACGACGAACGTCACCGGGCCATCACTCAAGGAGATCTTCGGCGAGATCGACCGGCTGCGGAGCACGGCCCCATCGGTCGATGAGCTGCGCGGTATCCAGAACTACATGTCGGGGATCTTCATCCTGCAGAACTCCTCGCGCGCAGCGCTCGTGAACCAGCTCGAGTTCGTCGATCTGCACGGACTCGGCCGGCAGTATCTGGCGGACTACGTCCATCGCGTGTATGCGGTGACGCCGCAGGACGTCCAGCGCATCACGCAGCAGGACATCGACCCGCAGCGCATGACGATCGTCGTCGCCGGCGACCGCTCGAAGATCGATCCGCAGTTGGCGGCGTACGGGGCGATTGAACCGTGATGAGCTGTGAGCTCTGAGCTTTGGGCTGTGAGTGGGGCTCTGCGTTAAACGCGTTCTCGATCTCCGGGCTCGGAACCGAGCTCATAGCCCAAAGCTCAGAGCTCACAGCTCACAGCATCCGTTTTCCCCCCGCCTCCTCAATCGTCTTGAGGAAGAGTAGTATTCTCTTGCCCGCCACTCTCCGCCCCACCCGCTCTCCCCCCGGCTTCCGCACACCATGACACCGCGTGACGCGAGCACGCTCCAGCCTACTTTGCACGAAGCACTGGCATCGGAGGAGCGCTACCGGCTCCTCTTCGAGCGGAACCCGGTGCCGATGTGGGTTTACGACTCGCGGACCTTCGAGTTCCTCGCGGTGAACGATGCGGCCGTCGCGCACTATGGCTTCACGCGCGACGAGTTCCTGGCGATGACGATCTGCGACATCCGGCCGGCCGAGGAGATTCCCGTGCTCCTCGCCACGGTTGTCACGCTCCCCAGCGGACTCCGTTCCCCTGGTCCGCATCGTCACCGCACGAAGGACGGCACGCTCATCGACGTGGCCATCACGTCGCACGCGATCCCGTTCGACGGACGCGACGCGCGCCTCGTCCTCGTCACCGACGTCACCGCGCAGCGGCGCACCGAAACCGCGCTCATGCGCGCCGAGGCGCAGTACCGCTCGCTCGTCGAGTCGCTCCCCGGCATCGTGTACGTCGCCGAGCCCGAGCCGCCGTACGCCACCGTCTACATCAGCCCCGCCATTCAGATCCTCGGCTACACGCGCGACGAGTGGCTCGCGAATCCGGACAACTGGACGCGTCATCTCCACCCCGATGACCGCGAGCGCGTCCTCGCGGCAACGCAGGCCGCACAGGCCGAGGGGTGCGGGACCGTGTACGAGTACCGCATGATCGCCCGCGACGGCTCCGTGCGTTGGTTCCACGACCAGGGGACGTTCGTCCGCGGCCCGCAGGGCAAGGCCACGCTCTGGCAGGGCGTGATGACCGATATCACGACGCAGCAGCGCGCCGAGGAAGCGCTGCGCCAGAGCGAGGCGCGTCTGCTCCAGGCGCAGAAGATGGAAGCGGTGGGACAGCTCGCCGGCGGCGTCGCGCACGACTTCAACAACCTGCTGACCGTCATCACCTGTCACGCGCAGTTTCTGCTCGAGACGACAGCGGAGACCGACCCGCAGCGTGTGGATGCGGAGGAGATCAAGAACGCCGCCGCGCGGGCGACGTCGCTCACGCGTCAGCTCCTCGCCTTCAGTCGCAAGCAGCAGCTGCAACCGAAAGTGGTCGACCTCAACGTCGTCGTCACGAATCTGGAGCCGATGCTCCGCCGGCTGATCGGCGAGGACATTCACGTGATCGCGCTCCATGGCGCATCGCCGTGCGACGTCGTCGCCGATCCGAGTCAGCTCGAGCAGGTGCTCGTCAATCTCGCGGTGAATGCACGCGATGCGATGTCGAGCGGCGGGACGCTCACCGTCGAGGTGTCGCACGCCAAGGTCGTCTCCGCAGACAGCGACGGGAGCACCGGACGGTTGCAGACGGTGCCGCCGGGTCGCTACGTCGTCCTTGCCGTCACCGACACGGGGTGCGGAATGGATGATGACGTCCTGGCGCATCTCTTCGAGCCGTTCTTCACGACGAAGCCGCCGGGACAAGGGACCGGACTCGGCCTCTCGACCGTGAAGGGGATCGTGAAGCAGGCCGGCGGCCACGTCTGGGTGTCGAGCGAGCCTGGTCGCGGCTCCACGTTCAAGGTCTACCTCCCGTGCGCCACGGCGGATGCCGGGCGACACGATTCGCCGCACGCGACGGCCACGCTCCCCGGTCGCGGCACGGAGACGATCCTCCTCGTCGAGGACGAAGACGGCGTGCGCACGCTCGCTCGGCGCATCCTCCAGCAGCACGGCTACACAGTGCTCGAGGCGCGGCACGGCAAGGACGCGCTGCACCGCGCCGAGACGTTCGGCCCGCGCATCGATCTCGTGCTCACCGATGTCGTGATGCCCGAGATGGGCGGGCCCGAGCTGGCCGACGTGCTCTGCACCGCGCACCCCGACCTGCGTGTGCTCTTCTTCTCCGGCTACACCGACGACGACATCATCCGCCGCGGCCTCTTCGACCCGAGTATCGCGTTCCTGCAGAAGCCATTCACCGCGAACGCGCTGGTGCAGGCGGTGAGGAAGGCGTTGGATGGGGGAACGGTGCGGGAAGCGGGAAGCGGGAAGCGGGAAGCGGGAACTGCCTCGGGGAAGAGGGGCTGACCCGCGGGAGCTGGTCGCATCCCGCATCCCGCTTCCCGCTTCCCGCG
>DASSNR010000141.1:0-16995 GCA_035687925.1 Gemmatimonadaceae bacterium
TCGGCGTCGGGATGGGGATCGCGATGGTCGTGCAGATCAGCAGCTAGCTTTCCGGCGGCTCGTTCGGCTTCGCGACGTGGTCGCCCTTCGGCACGCCGCTCGGCGTGGATCGGCCGCCGGAGCGGCGCCCGCTCCGCGGCGGATGCTCGGCGCGCTCGCGCCGCTCCACGGGAAGATCTTCCGTGACGCCCTCGACGATTCCGGCATCATCGTCCGCCGCTTCGCGCATCGCGTGGCGCTTGTCGAGCCAGTGCTCCTCGAGATCGGGCTTGGGGTCGGCGTGGCGATCGCTCTCGGCGGACGTACCCTGGCGGCGACGTCCCGTCCCGACGCGCTGACCCTCCCACCGCGCCTCCGTGAGCGCATCATCGCCATCCTCGAAGCGCCGAGCGGCAGCGGACCGCATCCGTTCACGGTCGCCGATCTCCAGACGGTTCACGACGGTCTGGACGCCGGGCGTGTTGCGCGCAACCTCGGCGGCGCGCTCGGACTCCGCCGCCGTGTTGACCCATCCCGACAGCTCGATCGTCCCCTCGCTGATCGCACCGATGTCCACGGCTCGCTCGTTCAGAACGGCATCGCGACGGAAGGCATCGAGCACGCGCTCCTCGAGCGCATCGTCGGCCGAGCTGAACTCCTCCTCGAGCTCGTCCTCGTCGTACTCGCTCATCATCTCGTCACCCTCGAGCGAGAACTCGTCGCCGAGGTCGCGGACGCGCGAGCGGACCCGCGCCGCGAGCCCCGAGATGCCCCCGATTTTTTGCGCGAAGATCACGCCAAGCGCGACCCCGGCCAGCGCCCCGATCACAGCGCCGCCGATGACCTGACCGAGACTCGATTCTTCATCGCGATAGCGGAATGCCGGCATAGCAAACCTGTGGCGTAGGTGATGATGGAAGGATAACTTACGCAGATGGAACCCGCGAGTAGACGTGCAAGAGAGAGGCCGGGAAGGGCTGTGAGCTTTGGGTTTTGAGCTTTGGGTTGTGGGCTGGCTGTGAGCACGGAGATCGAGGCCGCCTTGAGCTCAAAGCCCCACTCACAACCCAGAGCTCACAGCTCATAGCTCACAGCGCCCTCGCTCCAGCTTGCCACGAGTCCCGAAGCAGATGATCGACAAACCTCACCAGTCAGACCTCACGCTCACACTCCCCGATGGCTCGACGCGTACGGTGCCGTGGGGGATACTTCCCAAGGACGTCGTCGCCGGGATCGGCGCCGGGCTTCTGCGCGCGGCCATCGCCGTCGAGCTGAATGGGCACGTGCAGGACCTCGTCACGCCGTTGCGCGAGAGTGGGCCATTCCGCGTCATCACGGGGCGCGAGCCGCGCGATGCGAACGCGATGGACGACCAGCGGGTCTGGCGTGAGGCACACCAGGTGCTGCGCCACTCCGCCGCGCACATTCTCGCGACGGCGGTGCGACGGCTGCGTCCGCAGGCGAAGATCGGATTCGGGCCTGCGATCGACGAAGGCTTCTACTACGACTTCGAGGTGGACGAGCCGTTCACGCCAGAGGACCTCGCGGCCTTCGAGGCGGAGATGAAGAAGGTCGTCGCCGAGAAGCATCCGTTCGTGCGCGAGGAGGTGAATCGCGCGGAGGCGGAGAAGCGCTTCGTGGACGATCCGCTCAAGCTCGAGCGGCTCTCGGAGCTGGGCGACGACGAGGTCATCTCGGTGTACACGGACGGTCCCTTCGTCGATCTGTGCCGCGGCCCGCACGTGCCCGACACCGGCTACCTCAAGTACTTCAAGCTCATGAGCACGGCGCCCGCGTACTGGCGCGGCGACGAGCGCCGGCAGCAGTTGCAGCGCATCTACGGTACGGCGTGGCTCAAGCAGGAAGATCTCGAGGCGTACCTGCATCGCATCGAGGAGGCCAAGCGTCGCGATCATCGCGTACTGGGTGCCGCGCTCGACCTGTACTCGGTGGATCAGCGGGTGGGGCCGGGGCTTATCCTCTGGCATCCGCGCGGCGCGATCGTACGCAACGAGATCGAGACGTTCGAGCGCGATCTCATCCAGCGTCACGGCTACGATCTGGTGTACACGCCACACGTGGTGAGTGAGAAGCTGTTCGAGATCTCGGGCCACCTGGTGACGTTCGGCGAGAACATGTTCGGGCCCATCGAGGTGGAGGGTTCGTTCTACCGCCCGAAGCCGATGAACTGCCCTGGGCACATCTGCATCTACCAGGCGCACACACGCTCGTACCGCGACCTCCCGCTTCGCTACGCGGAATTCGGGACGGTGTATCGCTACGAGCGGAGCGGCGTGCTGCACGGAATGCTGCGCGTGCGCGGCTTCACGCAGGACGATGCACACATTTTCTGCACGCCCGAGCAGGTGCCCGAGGAGATCGGGCGGCTGCTCGACCTCGTGGACGAGATGCTGAGCACGTTCGGCTACCCGTACACAGTCGAGCTCTCGACGCGTCCGGAGAACGCGCTGGGCACCGCCGAGCTGTGGGAGCACGCCGAGCGGATGCTGGCGCAGGTGCTCGAGTCGCGGGGGCAGCCGTACACGATCGATGAAGGGGGCGGCGCGTTCTATGGTCCCAAGCTGGACTTCAAGCTGATCGACGCGATCGGTCGGAATTGGCAGGGACCGACGGTGCAGCTCGACTACAACCTCCCTGAGCGGTTCGGGCTCGAGTACATCGGTCCCGACAACACGCCACATCGTCCCGTCATGCTGCACCGCGTGCTTGTGGGATCGATGGAGCGATTCGTCGGTGGGCTCATCGAGCACTACGCGGGTGCGTTTCCGCTCTGGCTCGCGCCGGAGCAGCTGCGCGTCATCCCGATCACGGACGATGCGCGCGATGCGGCGGCCGCGGTCGCGGAGCGCGCAAAGCGGGCTGGCATTCGCGCCATGCTCGACGATCGCTCGGAGACGCTCAACTACCGCATCCGCGACGCCGAGATGATGAAGACGCCCTACATGGCGATCGTGGGGAAGCGCGAGGCCGAGGCGGGGACAGTGGCGCTGCGCATGCGCGGGGCGGGGAAGAAGCAGGAGATCATCCCGGTGGACGCGCTGGTGGACCGACTCGTGCGCGAGATCGAGACGCGGGCACTGGCGCCGGAGACGCTCGGGGTGGAGCAAAGCGCGGCCGACTAGCCGACACCATCGCAACGTGCGACAGGGGGGCGAGACCGCGAGGTCTCGTCCCCTTTTTCTCTCTGACCGAGCTGAACGTCGTTGACGTCCCCTCTCCCCTCCACCTGGCAGAGCATCCGCGCCCTCCCGCGCCCCGCGTGGGCGCTGTTCGCCGGCACGTTCATCAACCGCTTCGGCGGCTTCGTCCTCGTCTTTCTCGCGTTCTACCTGACGCAGCTCGGCTACTCGGTCACACAGATCGGCGCGGTGCTCGGCGTGTACGGAACGGGGAGCACGGCCGCGGTGCTCGTCGGCGGTCATCTCGCGGATCGGTTCGGCCGTCGCGCGACGATCGCGCTCTCGATGTTCTCGTCGGCCGCCATGATGCTCGGGCTGTCGCAGGCGAGGTCGCTCATGATGATCACGATCGTCGCCGGAGGCGCAGGGCTCGCGGCCGATCTCTACAAGCCCGCGTCCGCGGCGCTCGTCGCCGACCTGACGCCGGCGGGGCAGCGCGTGACCGCGTTTGCGCTGTATCGCCTCGCCGTGAATGCGGGATTCGCCGCCGGGCCGGCGATGGCCGGGCTGTTGGCCCATCGGTCCTACTCGCTGCTCTTCGTGGGCGATGCACTCACCTCCGTCATCTTCGGGTGCGTCGCGCTCGTGGCGCTCCCTGCCGGACGCGGAATCCGACACGAACGCACGGAGGGCGCAGGCTTTCTCCGGACGATCGTTGCCGATCGCACGATGATGCACCTCGTGCTCGCGGCGCTGATCATCGCGTTCGTGTCCGAGCAGGGGGTGTCGACCTTCGCGCTGCATGTTCGCTCGGTCGGGCTCTCGGGCGAAGTGTATGGGGCGCTCCTCTCGCTCAACGGTCTGCTCATCATCGCGCTCGAGCTCTCGATCGTGTCGGTCACACGCCGCCTTCCCGCGCGCTTCGTGCTCGCGGCCGGGCTCATGTGCACCGGTATCGGCTTCGGCTTCACCGGGGTTGCGCACACGATCCCCGCGCTCGCCATCACCGTCGTGATCTGGACCATGGGCGAGATGCTCTTTTCACCCGTGGCAGTCGCGCGTGCGGCTGATCTGGCGCCCGCGCATATGCGCGGCCGCTATCAGTCGGCGTTCGGCTTCACGTTCAGCCTCGGTCTTGTGCTCGCGCCAGTTGGCGGGACGGCGCTGCTGGCGCTCGGCGGACAGCTGCTCTGGATCGTGTGCTTCGTGCTCGGCGTCGTGGCGACGGTTTTCGTGCTTACCGCGCCGGAGCGCGCGAGCAGTGCGCTGGGAGACACGATCGGCGTCGAGGAGGGCGCGTCGTAGCGGGCACCGGTGCCCGCACTTCCCTCCAGCCGGCAGAGAGTGCACCATACGACAGACAGCGCGCTCGTCGGCGCCGCGTCGTACGCTGCCCAGCTCGGCACATACGTCCGCCCCGCGCACGAGCGCAGGACCCGCGGAACGGAGGTGCACGGTGGACGGTGACGATGCGCAGGTAGGGACCAGCGAGCTGACGCGTTCATCTCCGGGCGCCCTGCGCATCCCGGCGACCGCCCCCACATCCGACGGTCGTCATCGCTCGCTGAGCGTGCTCGGCATCGATATCGGCGGCACGAAGATCGAGCTCGCGCTCGTGGACGCGGGCGGTGTCGTCCTCCGCAGCCATCGCATCCCGACGGGCGCCGAGCGCGGCGCGGTCGCCGTGGTTGCCGATGCGGCGCAGGCGGCGCGCGAGGCGTTCGGCACACTCCTCGACGCGGTGCCCGCCGTCGGCATTTCGATCGCCGGCCAGATCGGCACCGGCGGCGTGCTGCTCGGTGCGCCGAACCTCGGCTGGCCCAACTTCGCGCTGCAGGTGGAGGTGGAGCGCGTCTTCGCGCGCCCCGCCGTCGTCGTGAACGACGTGCGCGCCGCGACGTGGGCGGAGTGGCGATGCGGTGCGGGGCGCGGTGCGGATGACTTCGTCGTGCTCTTCATCGGGACGGGCGTCGGCGGCGGTGCGGTGATCGATGGGCGGATGCTGGTCGGCGCGAGCGGCGTGCTCGGCGAGTTCGGGCACATGACGCTGGTCGCGGGCGGACGGCAGTGTCACTGCCGCAATCGCGGATGCCTGGAGGCGTACGCGTCGGGATGGGCGATCGCCGAGCGTGCACGCGAAGCGGTGGCCGCCGATGCGCCGGCCGGTGCGCTGCTCGTGCAGCTCGCCGGCGGTGCGGAGCACATCACGGCGCACACGGTGAGCGAAGCCAATCGTGCGGGCGATGCGCTCGCCGTGCGACTCGTGCGCGAGACTGGCGAGTGGCTCGGCGCCGGGCTCGTCAGTCTCATCAATGCATTCAACCCGCAGCGGCTCATCCTGGGTGGCGGCATCATCGACGGCTTTCCGCAGCTCGTGCCGCTGGCGGAGACATTCGCGCGCGAGCACGCGTTGCCGGCCGCGCTCGCCGACCTGTCGATCGTCCCCGCCCGACTCGCGAACAACGCGCCGGCGATCGGCGCTGCGGTGGTGGCGCGTCATGCGCTCGAGCAGCGCGCGGTGGGGACCACGCGGTGAGCGCATCACCCGCTGCTGCACCGAACGTCGCGTCGCCCAGCGCCACCGATCGCATCCGCGCGGTGCTGTTCGATCTCGACGGAACGCTCGTCGAAACGGAAGCGCTCAAGGCACAGTCGTACGCGCGGGCCGCGGCCGAGCTCCGGCCGCACGAGCTGCGCGCGGAGGATGTGATCGCCGCGTACGATGATTTGGTCGGCCGCTCGCGCGAGCAGGTGGTCGCCGCACTCATGCACCGCTTCCACCTCGAGGCGCCGGCCCGTGCGCGCATGGCCGAGCTCGATGCACACTCGCCCGCGGAGGCGTTCTCGAATCTGCGGCTGAGCTTCTATGAGTCGATGCTCGCGGATCACTCGCTCGTGCGGCGTCAGGAATACCCGGAGGCGCTCGCACTACTGCATCGCGTCGTGCACGCGGGGTATCCTACCGGCGTCGCCACGATGTCGCATGCTGCACAGGCGCTCCCGGTGCTCGACATTCTCGGTGTGCGGCGCGAGCTCGATGCCGTGGTGACGCGCGATGATGTCGAGCACCCGAAGCCCGATCCAGAGATCTACCTGCTGCTCGCGCATCGGCTCGGCGTCGCGCCCGTGGCATGCCTCGTGATCGAGGATTCCCTCCCCGGTGTGGAATCCGCGCTTGCCGCCGGGATGACCTGCGTCGCCGCAAGCACGGAGCTCACGCGTCACGCGCTGCACGCCAGTCACGCGCTCCCGCCGGAGCGCATCGTTGACGATCCGTCGCGTCTCGCGGCGGTCGTCCTCCCCTTACTGAACCAGCCGGGCACAGCCACGGCTTGACGGAGTGTTCGACGAATGAAGATCGGCATGGTGGGACTCGGGCGGATGGGTGCGAACATGACCACGCGCCTGCTCAAGGGCGGGCACTCGGTGGTCGTCTTCGACCGCAGCGCGGACGCGGTGAGCACCGCCGCTTCGGGCGGCGCGACGCCGTCCGCGTCGCTCGAGGAAGTGGTGAAGCAGCTGCCCGCGCCGCGCGCGGTGTGGGTCATGGTCCCGTCGGGTGATCCGACGGAGCAGACGATCCGCGCGCTCGCCGGGCTCCTGCAGCGTGGTGACACGATCATCGATGGCGGGAACAGCAACTACAAGGACAGCATGCGCCGCGCAGCAATGGTCGCGGAGCACGGCATCACCTTCCTCGATGTGGGCACGAGCGGCGGCATCTGGGGATTGAAGGAAGGGTACAGCCTGATGATCGGCGGCGAGAAGGCGGCGGCGGAGCGTATGCGCCCGATCTTCGAGACGCTCGCACCGGGGAAGGACGCCGGGTGGGGGTACGTTGGCCCGAGTGGAAGCGGCCACTTCGTGAAGATGGTGCACAACGGCATCGAGTACGGGCTGATGCAGGCGTACGCCGAGGGGTTCTCCATCCTCGAGCACAAGGAGGAGTTCCACCTCGATCTCGCACAGTGTGCGAACATCTGGCGCACGGGGAGCGTGGTGCGCTCGTGGCTGCTCGATCTCACCGCACGCGCGCTCGAGGAGAATCCGGAGATGACGGGGATCGCGCCGTACGTGTCGGACTCCGGCGAAGGTCGATGGACCGTGGCCGAAGCGATCGACCTCAATGTTCCCGCGCCCGTGATCACGCTCTCGCTCATCGCCCGGCTCCGCTCGCGCGACACGGAGTCGTACGCCGATCGGCTGCTCGCCGCGATGCGGCATCAGTTCGGCGGGCACGCGATCAAGAAGGAGGCCTGATGTCCGGCGCGCCCGATCCCGCAGTCTTCATCATCTTCGGCGCCACCGGCGATCTCGCGCGGCGCAAGATTCTCCCCGCACTCTACGAGCTGTACCGCCAGGGGTGCACCGAGGCCGGGTGCGTGGTCCTCGGCGTCACGCGCGAGCAGCTGGACGACGCACACTTCCGAACCATGGCGTGCGACGCGCTCGCGGCCGACGGCGCGAGCGCCAGCGATGCGCGCGCGTGGGCGAACAAGTTCCTCTTCTTCCAGTCGATCGAGAACGAGACGCCGGCGGACTTCCAGGCGCTCACCGCGCGCATCGAGCTCCTCGAGCAGCAGTTCGACTTTCCCCAGAATCGCGTCTTCTACATCTCGCTCCCGCCGGGCGCGTTCGCATCGACGGTGCAATCACTCGGCGAAGCGGACCTGAGCACGAGCACGGGGTGGACGCGCCTCGTGATCGAGAAGCCGTTCGGGCACGACCTCGAGTCGGCGTGCGAGCTCAACGCGCTCGTGCACCGGTACTTCAAGGAGTCGCAGATCTACCGGATCGATCACTACCTCGGGAAGGAGACGGTGCAGAATCTCCTCGTCTTCCGCTTCGCGAACGCCATGTTCGAGACGCTCTGGAATCGCGATCACATCGAGAGCGTCGAGATCACGGTGGCGGAATCGCTCGGCGTGGAGCGACGTGCGGGATACTACGAGACGGCGGGCGCGCTGCGCGACATGGTGCAGAGCCATCTCACGCAGCTGCTCACGCTCGTGGTGATGGAGGTGCCATCGTCCATCGACGCCGACGCGATTCGCGTCGAGAAGATCAAGGCACTCAAGGCGGTGGCACCGATCAACCTCAACGACGTCGTATTCGGGCAGTACACGGCCGGCGAGATCGATGGCAAGGCGGTCTTGGGGTATCGCCAGGAGCAGGGCGTCTCACCCAACTCGTGTACCGAGACGTTCGTCGCGCTCAAGCTCGAGATCGACAACTGGCGGTGGCAGGGCGTGCCGTTCTATCTGCGCACGGGGAAGCGGCTGCCCAAACGGCTCACGCAGATCGAGATCAAGTTCCGCCGCGCGCCGGTGTGGATGTTCCGCTCGACGGGGACGGAAGAGCTGAACCGCAACACGCTGCTCGTGACGCTGCAGCCCGACGAAGGATTCAGTCTCTTCTTCGACGTGAAGGCGCCCGGCGAGCCGTTCCGCATGCAGCGACTCCCGCTGCACTTCAATTATGCCGAGGTGTTCAGCGCGATTCCGGAAGCGTACCAGACGCTGCTACTCGATGTGTTGATGGGCGACCAGACGCTGTTCGTGCACGCCGACGAGGTGGAAGCGTCGTGGGCGCTGTACACACCGCTGCTCGAGAGCACGCACCCACTCTGCCCGTATCCGGCGGGGACGCCGGGACCCACGGAGGCGGAGCGGCTGGCGTCGCGGTACTGATGGTTCGCGTCTACGATGATCTCGATGCGTTGAGCCGCGCGGCGGCGGAGGTGATCGCGCGCGCGGCTGAGCAGGCGGTGCGTGATCGTGGACGGTTCACGATCGCGCTCGCCGGTGGGTCGACGCCTCGGCATCTCTACCAGTTATTGG
The DNA here is from genome assembly GCA_035687925.1 of Gemmatimonadaceae bacterium. Lineage (GTDB taxonomy): Bacteria > Gemmatimonadota > Gemmatimonadetes > Gemmatimonadales > Gemmatimonadaceae > DASSNR01. The sequence continues at coordinate 8,960 of DASSNR010000141.1, forward strand.
CCTCGGCGTATCGCGACGCGATGCCGTGGAGCGCAATACACATCTTCTTCGGCGACGAGCGGTGTGTCCCGCCGACGGACGCCGCGAGCAACTATCGCATGGCGAACGATGCGCTGCTCTCGCACGTGCCGATTCCAGAGGCGCAGGTGCATCGCATTCGCGGCGAGCTCGCATCGCGCGACGCGGCGCGCGAATACGGCAAGCTGCTCCGGCGTGTGTTCGGCACCGAGCGCGCAGCTGACGGCGCGGGAGGCGGCCGTACAGGTGATCTCGCGGGATCGGAGGCAGGAGCGACATCCGGTTCCGTATCCGCGCCCGCGACGTTCGACGTTGTGCTCCTCGGCGTCGGCCCCGACGGCCATACTGCATCGCTCTTCCCGGGAACTCCCGTGCTCGAGGAGCGCAAGCACTGGGTCATGGAGGTCGACGCGCCCGACTATATCGCTCCGCCGCGCGAGCGCGTGACGCTCACGTTCCCACCGCTGAACGCGTCGCGCACGGTCCTGTTTCTTGTCGCGGGCGAGGAGAAACAGCGCGTAGTCACGGAGATTCTCGGCGCGGATGCGCGGACGCCGACGTCATATCCCGCTGCGCGCGTTCACGGCAGGGAGCGCACCGTCTGGCTGCTCGACCGCGTCGCGGCCGGGACGCTCGACGCCGCGCAGCTCGGGCGACGCTGACGCCAGTCGCCAACCGGCGAGCTGGAACAGCCCGCGTCCCACTCGCCCCATCCACAAGCGATTGATCCGCTGCTGCAGCCGGCTCTCGCGCCCCGACGAGGCGCGCCGGATCTGCATGCCGATCGGCACCATGATCGCGCCTATCACGACGAGCGTCAGAGCGAGCGGCTTCGGCGTTCGCAGCTGCGTGTGGAGCTCCGCGACGGTGATCCCCGTGGCGATCAGCACCCCGCCAACGATGCTGATCGCGACCCCGGGCTTCACCCGAGTCGCGGGCCCACTCGGACGCCGCTTCGCGAGCTCGTCGAGCTCGCGCTGCTCGCGCTCATCCTGCGCGAAGAGCGCGCGAACGTCGCTGTACGAAAACCCCTGATCGAGCAAGTGACGGGCACGCATCACGATCTGCAGCATCGTCATGATTGCGAGCACCAGCCACATGAACGCCGCAACGTTCGCCGCGGTCGGCTTCACGTCGGCGATCATGAGCATGGCGACCGCGACGATCCAGAGTTGCACGATGCTCATCGACGCGGCGCGCTGAAAGAAGCGCACCTGCGGCGCGGCAGGCACCGTATTTCCCTGCGCCCCCTGAATGGCCGTGACGAGCTCGTCGCCCGACGCAAAGCGTTCCTCTGAAGACTTTGCCAGGCACCGGTCCACCACCTCGGCGAGCTTGGGCGGGAGTCCGGGACGCGCCTGCGCGATGGGCGGCGCGGGCATCGTTACCTGCTTCGCGAGAATCGACTGCACGGTGGGTGCATCGAACGGATTGCTTCCAGCGAGCGCAACGTATGCGACGAGACCGAGCGAGTAGAGATCACTGCGCGCGTCCACACTTTCTCCCGCCGCTTGCTCGGGACTCATGAACTGCGGCGTGCCGAGGCTCGCGCCAACCGCCGTCATGGTGGAGTTCGCGACGTGTGCGATGCCGAAGTCGGTGAGGAACGCGCGTCCCGACGCCCGCTCGATGAGAATGTTGTCCGGCTTCACGTCGCGATGGACGATCCCGCGACCGTGCGCATAGGCGAGCGCCCACGCCGCATCCTGCACGAGCCGAGCGACGTCGCTGGCGGGGAGCGGGCCGGTACGCTGCAGACGCTGCGAGAGCGTTTCGCCGTCCACGTATCCCATGGCGAAGAACACGAGCCCGTTCCGCTCCTCCACGTTGTAAATGGGGACGATGTTCGGGTGCGAGAGGCCGGCCGCCGTGCGAATCTCGCGAAGGAAGCGCTCGCGCAACTCCGGCTGTGCGGCGAGCGAAGGCGGGAGGAGTTTGATGGCCACGGGTCGCTCGAGCGTGAGATCACGCGCGAGATAGACGATCCCCATTCCGCCGCGCCCCAACTCGCGCTCGACCAGGTACCGTCCAGCGAGCGCCTGCTGCAGCGCGTGCATCTCGCTCGGCTGTACGGTGTCGGTGTTCGCCATGCGCACAACCCTCCGGGTGAACGATGCTGGCGAGCCGTTCAGAATCCCAAGATTCTTGCGGGGAGTGTCAGCTTTGTCAAACATGGCGTGGGCCATGCACGGCGGCGTCGCTCGAGACCGCGCACGGCGATGACGCGCATCGGCCAGCGTTGTTTCACCGCTCCCCGCCGAATAACTTTGACGCATGCACCGCGCGTCGTGCGCAACCGATTCTCTCTGAAGCGCTGGACAGCCGAATGCCTGATCTCTCTCGTACGCCTGTGATTGCCTCGGCGACTCGCACGCCGATCGGCAAGTTCCTCGGCGCGCTCGCGCCGCTCACCGCACCGGACCTGGGTGCCATCGCCATCCGCGAAGCCGTCGAGCGATCGGGCGTCCCCAAGGAAGAGATCGACGAAGTGATCATGGGGAACGTGGTGCAGGGTGGTGTGGGGCAGGCGCCCGCGCGCCAGTCGGCGATTCGCAGCGGCCTTCCCGCCACGATCCCCGCGCTGACGATCAACAAGGTGTGCGGCTCGGGGCTCAAGGCAGTGATGCTCGCCGCGCAGGCGATCAAGGCGGGCGACGAGCAGGTGATCGTCGCCGGCGGGCAGGAGTCGATGTCCAACGCGCCGTACTACGTGTACGGCATGCGCAACGGCGTGAAGTTCGGCGATCAGACGTTGGTGGACGGTCTGATCCGGGATGGCCTCTGGTGCTCGTTCTGCAATGTGCACATGGGCGGCCACGCCGAGTACACGGCGCGCAAGGCGGGGCTCACGCGCGAGATGCAGGACGAGTTCGCGCTCGGCTCGCACCAGAAGGCCGTGTCCGCGATCGATGCGGGGCGCTTCAAGAAGGAGATCGTCCCCGTGAAGATCGCGGGGCGCAAGGGCGTGACGGTCGTCGACACCGACGAAGGCCCGCGCCGCGACACCTCGATGGAGCAGCTGGCCAAGCTCCGCCCCGCATTTCCGAACGATGCACCCAAGGACATGAAGCCCGACGAGCTGACGGTCACCGCTGGCAACGCGCCCGGGCTCAACGATGGCGCATCGGCGGTGGTCGTCGTCTCCGAGGAGTACGCACGGGCGCATGGGCTCGCGATCATGGCGCGCATCACCGGCTACGCGACGGGCGGTACGGAGCCGGAAGAGCTGTTCTTCGCGCCGATCGTTGCGGTGCAGAGCCTGATGAAGCAGACCGGCACCGAGATCGGCGACTACGATCTCATCGAAGCGAACGAAGCATTCGCCGCGCAGGCGCTGGCCGATGGCAACGCCCTCGGCTGGGATTGGGATCGGGTGAACGTGAACGGCGGCGCGATCGCGCTCGGCCACCCGATCGGCGCGAGCGGCGCGCGCATCTTGACGACGTTGCTGTATGCGATGCAGGACCGCGACGCGAAGACGGGGCTGGCGACGCTCTGTCTCGGTGGCGGCAACGCAGTGGCCCTCAGCGTGGAGCGCATGTCCTGATGACCAACCCTTCGTTCACCCTCGCGCGTACGCGCGATCGTCGCGTCACCTTCATCGGCATCGTCGGGTTTGCAGTCGCGCTCGCGGCCGCCTCGCAAGTCGCGATTCCGATTCCCGGAACGGCCGTCCCGATGACGCTGCAGCCACTGGCCGTCGTGCTGGCGGGCTTGTGGCTCGGTCCGGTTGCGGGCGCGTCGAGCATGGTGCTCTACATTCTCGCCGGCGCCTCGGGTCTCCCCGTATGGGCGCCGATGGGCGCACCGGGGATCGCGCGTCTCCTCGGTCCGACCGGCGGATACATCTTCGCGTATCCGGTCGCGGCGTTCATCGCGGGATGGGTGGCGAATCGGCTGCCAGGGTATGCCGGGCGGACGGGTGCCGCGATGCTCGGCATCCTCGCCATTTACATTGGCGGCATCGCGCAGCTGACGATCATCACCGGGAGCCTCGAGAGTGCCGTGCTGCTCGGCTCCGTTCCCTTCCTCGCGCTGGATGTGGTGAAGGCCTTCGTTGCCGGAGCGCTCTCACCCAGACGGCAACCGCGCACGCAGGATTGAGGACGCGCGACCTGCTGTACCTGCCAGGAGGAATGCTGCGGGCTCCGTGGCGCCTCCTGGCATTTGCGCTCGTCGCGGTGTCGGCGACGCTCATCGTGGGATGGATCACCGTCACGGTGTCGCCCGCGAGTCGTCGCGCATTGATGTCGAGCCAGTCGAACTGGCAAGGGCTTGCGCTCTCGAGCCTCATCGTCCTTATCGCGCTGCTCATCGCGCACGTGGTCGTGCTGCGGTGGATTGATCGACTTCCCTGGTCGTATGTTGGATTGGGTGCACCACAGGCGACGCCCGGGCTTTTCGGCTCGGGCTTTCTGTTCGGTGCGCTGGCGATCGGTATCCCGTCGCTCGTGCTCGTCGCGCTCGGCTGGCTCGATCCGATCCACGCGCCGGTGGGAAGCTGGGCGGCGTTCGCGCTCGAGGTCGCGGTGTTCCTCCTTCCCGCTGCGCTGGTGGAGGAGCTGATCTTCCGCGGCTATCCGTTCGCCGTGCTGCGCGACGCGTGGGGATGGAAGGGCGCGCTGATCGTGACGAGCATCGTATTCGGCCTGGCACACGTCCAGAATCCCGGGGCGGATCCAGAAGCCATCATCGCGGTGATCGTCGCGGGCGTGTTTCTCGGGAGCATTCTCGTGGCGACGGGCAGTTTGTTCGCCACATGGATGGCGCACTTCGCATGGAACTGGGCGATGGCGGCGTTTCTTCATACTGCCGTGAGCGGACTCCCGTTCTCCGCGCCGGACTACCGCATCATCGACGCCGGCCCCGATTGGGCGACGGGCGGAAAGTGGGGACCCGAGGGCGGCGTCGGCGCCGTCGTGGGCATGCTCGTCGCGCTGGGATTTCTCTATGCGCGATGGCAGCGTCGCACGCCGCTCGTGCACGAACGCATCACCAACGACATGAACCCGAACGACACAGTGAACCAGCACCATGGCTGAACGTATTGCGGTGGTTGGCGCAGGGCAGATGGGGAGTGGGATCGCGCACGTCTTCGCGGCCGCCGGCTTCCCGGTCACACTCATTGATGTGTCCAAGGAGGCGCTCGACAAGGGGCGCGCGACGATCGAGAAGAATCTCGACCGTCAGGTGAAGAAGGGGACGATCGACGCGGCCGCGCGCGACGCGGCGCTCGGGCGCATCACGTCGACGGGCGAGCTCGAGGGCGTGCAGCACGCCGATCTCGTCGTCGAAGCGGCCACCGAGAATACGGAGCTCAAGTTCCGCATCTTCCGCGACCTCGATCTGCTCTCTCCGAATACCGCCATCCTCGCGTCCAACACGAGCTCCATCTCGATCACCGAAATCGCCGCGCAAACCTCACGTCCCGCGCAGGTGATCGGAATGCACTTCATGAATCCCGTGCCGGTCATGCAGCTCGTGGAGATCATCCGCGGCCTCGCTACATCGGATCAGACGACGAACACCGTCGTCGCGCTCGCGAAGCGGCTCGGCAAGACACCGGTCGAGGTGAACGACTTCCCCGGCTTCGTGTCGAACCGCGTGCTCATGCCGATGATCAACGAGGCCGTGTACTGTTTGATGGAAGGCGTCGGTACCGCCGAGGCGATCGACACCGTGATGAAGCTCGGTATGAATCACCCGATGGGCCCGCTCGCCCTCGCCGACCTCATCGGACTCGACACCTGCGTCTCGATCCTCGACGTCCTGCACCGCGGCCTCGGCGACCCCAAGTACCGCCCGTGCCCACTGCTCAAGAAGTACGTGGCGGCGGGTTGGCTGGGGCGGAAGAGTGGGCGAGGGTTTTATGAATACCAGTGAGTCAGTGAGTCGGTGGATCAGTGAGTCAGGAACGGCTCACTCGGTTGTCATTCCGAGCGAACGCGAGGAATCTCGGGCTGGCGAACAGCAGATCCCTCGCGGCGCTCTGGATGACAAGCGCGCTCGCCACGACAAACGCGCTCTACAGACATTCTCAGACATTCTCTGACTCACTGACCCACTGACTCACTGACAGACTCCTATGTCCTGGGCTCTGATCCCCCTCACCGAGGAACAGCTCGAGATTCAGCGCCTCGCGCGCGAGTTTGCGCAGCGGGAGATCGCGCCGCACTCCGACGAGTGGGACCGCGACGCGATCTTCGATCCCGCAATCATCACGCAGCTCGGCGAGCTCGGCTTTCTCGGGATGATGATCCCCGAGCAGTACGACGGCTTGGGACTCGACACGCGTACGTACCTCGTCGCGCTCGAGGAGATCGCCGCGGTCGATGCGTCGATCGCCGTCGCGATGAGCGTGCACAATTCACTCCCTACACAGATGCTGTTGCGCTGGGGGAGCGAGGAGCAGAAGGCGCGCTACCTCAAGCCGATGGCGCGCGGTGAGAAGCTCGGTGCGTTCGCGCTTTCCGAGCCCGAGGCCGGCTCCGATGCGGCGTCGCTGCGCACGCAGGCCGTGCGCGACGGCGACTGCTGGGTGCTGAATGGCACCAAGGCGTGGGTGACGAGCGGCAGTGCGGACAACGCCGTGATCCTCGCCATGGCGCGCACCGATTCGCCCGGCGAGCGACGCGGCGCGCGGGGGATCAGCACGTTCGTCGTCACCCCCGACATGCCGGGATTCCTTGTGGGGAAGAAGGAAGACAAGATGGGGCTCCGTGCATCCCCCACGGTGCAGCTCACGTTCGACAATCTTCGTGTGCCGGCGGAGAACCTGCTTGGACAGGAAGGGCAGGGGTTCGTCTACGCGATGCAGTCGCTCGATCACGGACGGCTCGGCATCTCGGCGCAGGCGATCGGCATCGCACGCTCCGCGCTCGAGCACTCCGTGCGCTACGCGGGCGAGAGGCGACAGTTCGGGCAGCCGATCAATCAGTTCGAGGCCATCCAGTTCAAGCTCGCCGACATGGCGACGCGCATCACCGCGGCACGTGCGCTGCTCTATTCGGCGGCGGCCGCGAAGGATCGCGGCGAATCCATCACGCAGTTCAGCTCGATGAGCAAGCTCATGGCCAGCGAGACCGCCATGTGGGTCACGACGCAAGCCATCCAGATCTTCGGCGGCTACGGTTACATCAAGGATTTCCCGGTCGAGCGCTTGTTCAGGGACGCGAAGGTGACCGAGATTTACGAAGGCACGTCTGAAATTCAGCGTATCGTGATTGCAAGGCAGTTGTATGCGCAAAGCTAAAACGGCGCGGGATGCGGGAAGCGGGAAGCGGGAAGCGCAACGGCTCGTAGCGCCACGCTCTCACCCCGGAGGCCGTTCCCGCTTCCCGCATCCCGCAGAGCGCATCCCGCATCCCGCGCCCCTCCTGACACCACCAGACACCCACACGGACCTCTACCCATGACCGCCATATCCGATCCCGCCATCACGCCGACGTCCAGTCACGAGCTCTTCGATCGCATCGCCGAGATGGGGCACGAGCAGCTCGTACTTTGCAGCGAGCCCTCGGCCGGGTATCGAGGCATCATCGCCATTCACAGCACGACGCTCGGGCCGGCGCTCGGCGGCACGCGCTTCTGGAACTACGCGTCGGATGAGGACGCGATCATCGATGCGCTGCGGCTCGCGCGCGGGATGACGTACAAGAATGCAGTGGCGGGGCTCAATCTGGGCGGCGGCAAGTCGGTCATCATCGGTGACAACCGCACGAAGCAGCGCGAGATGATCTTCCGCGCACACGGACGCTTCGTGGAGAGCCTCGGCGGCCGCTACGTCACGGCGGAAGATGTCGGGACGAGCACGAGCGACATGGACTTCGTGCACATGGAGACGGAGAACGTCGCGGGGCTCGCGGGGCGGTCGGGTGATCCATCGCCCGTCACGGCGCACGGCGTGTTCCGCGCCATCCAGGCGTCGGCGAAGGCGCGCTGGGACTCGGACAGCCTGCAGGGAAAGACGGTCGCCATCCAGGGGTGCGGACACGTCGGCTACTATCTCGCCAAGGAGC
>DASSNR010000175.1:0-4018 GCA_035687925.1 Gemmatimonadaceae bacterium
GCGAGCAGCCACTCGGCGTCACCATCCGTGAAGCGATCGAGGCGACGGCGCAGTGGACGCGCGTGAACACGAATCTTGGCGTGGTGCTGCTGCTGGCGCCGCTCGCGCGTGCAGTGACGGTTGGCGAGCACGCGTTGCGCGCTGGCGTGGAGCGCGTGCTGCGCGAGACCACGATCGAGGATGCGCAGGAGGTGTATCGCGCGATCCGACTCGCGGCGCCGGCGGGACTCGGACGTGTTCCCACAGAGGATGTCGCGAGCGCGCCATCGGTGACGTTGCAGGAGGCGATGGCGCTCGCGGCTGAGCGCGACAGCGTCGCGCGCGAGTACACCACCGGCTTTCGTACGACGTTCGAGATTGGAGCACCCGCACTGATGCGCGCTCGCGCCGATGGCCTCGACTGGAGCGACGCGATCGTCGAGACGTATCTTACGCTGCTCGCCGCCGTGCCGGACACGCACATTGCGCGCAAGCTCGGGCCTCACACGGCAGTGGACGTCTCGCGACAGGCCCGGGAGGTGCTCGACGCGGGCGGTGTCCGAACCAGCGAGGGACGATCGGCCGTTGCACAGCTGGACGCCGCATTGCGCGATGCGCACAACACGCGCAACCCCGGCACGACCGCCGACCTCACCGCAGCGGCGATTTTCGTGGTGCTGCAACAGAGGGGGCTATGAGCTTTGAGCTGTGAGCTTTGGGCTATGAGCGGGCTGTGAGCACGGAGATCAAGAACGCCGTTGGCTCACGACCCACTCACAACCCAGAGCTCACAGCTCAGAGCTCACCACTCTCTCCCGCTCCCCAACGCCTGACCACTATCTTCCCCCCATGCCTCCGCACAGCGACTTCCGCGTCTCCGTCACGAAAGACTATCTCGTCTTTTCCTCCGCGCACTTCATCACGTTCACCGGGCATCGGTGCGAGCCGCTGCACGGACACAACTATCGGGCGGGGATCGTCATCGAGGGCGTGCTCGAGCCCGAGAGCTGGTACGTCATCAACTTCTCGGTGGTCAAGCAGATGATGAAGCGGCTGTGCGATGCGATCGATCACAAGGTGCTGCTGCCGCTGCAGAACCCGAAGCTGCAGATCACCGAGCAGGGTGAGTTCGTGCACGTCGCCTACGAGCAGAAGGCGCGCTACATGTTCCCCAAGGCGGACTGCGCACTGCTCCCGATTCCGAACACCACCGTCGAGATGCTCGCGCAGTACCTCGCCAAGCAGGCGCTCGTCGAGATTCACCGCATGGGGAGCGACCATCTCAACATGCTGGAGCTCGAGGTCGAAGAGAATTTCGGACAGTCGGCCGTCTATCGCGAAATCCTGGACTAGGACGCACGCCATGCCCGTCATCGACGTTCACAATCACTTCTATCCGCCGGAATACCTGGACGCGCTGCGCGCGAATGGCAGCGCGGTATCGGTGACGACCGATGCGCACGGCAATCCGCGCCTGCACTACCCGGGCGACTACAACGTGGCGGTGCGCGGGCATCGCGACATCGAGTACCGGCACCGCGTGCTCGAGTCCGAGGACGTGGACACACAGCTCCTCTCGCTCACCACGCCCGGTACGCACGTCGAGGAGCCCGAGCGTGCCGCCGCCCTGGCGCGACTCGTGAATGACGCGTTCGCCGCGATCGTGCGCGAGCGGGGGCCGCGCTTCACCGCGCTCGCCACGCTCCCGTTGAACGACCCCGTCGCTGCGGCGACCGAGCTGCGGCGCGCGATGCGCGAGCTCGGACTGCCGGGCGCGATGCTCTTCAGCAATGTGAACGGCACGGCACTCGCCGACGCGCGCTTCGCCCCACTCTACGAGGAGGCCGACCGGCTCGGCGCGGTGCTCTACATCCATCCGACCGCGCCGGTCGGCGTCGAGGCGATGACCGACTACTGGCTCATGCCGCTCGTCGGCTTCCTCTTCGACACCACGCTCGCCGCATCGAAGCTCGTCTTCAGTGGGACGGTCGAGCGGTATCCGCACATTCGCTGGGTGCTCTCACACCTCGGTGGCGCCATCCCGTACATGGCCGAGCGACTCGATCGCGGCTACCACGCGTTCGGCGAGTGTCAGACGGAGCTGACGCGTCCGCCGAGTGAGCTCCTGCGCCAGTTCTACTTCGACACGGTGAACTTCGACCCGCACGCACTGCGGCTCGCCGTCGACTTCGCCGGCGCAGACCACGTGCTCGCGGGGAGCGACTACCCACATCAGATCGGGAGTCTGCGCGCGATGCGCGAGAGCATCGAGCACGCGCGCCTCACGAAGCAGGAGCGCTCGCAGATCCTCGGCGCGAATGCAGCTCAGTTGCTGGGACTCTCGTGAGCACCGTGTGACCGCGGACGGCGTCGATGTCGGCGCGCGTCACGCGGGCCTGGTGCAGCGCCGTCGCCACGAGCGCGGCATCGCAGCCGGCGTCCGCGAGCCGCACGAGATCATCGACGCCGCGCACGCCGCCGCCCGCCACCAACTCGATTCCGGGATGCGCGCGCCGGAGCTCCGCGATGAGCGCGAGATCGACGCCCGCCGACGTTCCCACGCGCGCGAGGTCGAGCACGATCACCGTGCGCGCGCCGGCATCGATCGCGCGCTGGGTGACGGCGACCGGCGCGTCGCGCAGCGCGCTGTCCGTACGCGCGATCGGGACACCATTGCGAAGATCGAGGCTGAACACCGTTCGCGCGTCGCCGATCGCGCGCGCCACGCCAGCAAGCGCGTCGACGGATGGCAGCGTCTCCAGCCCGACGATGACGCGCGCCGCACCGGCCTCGATCGTTGCTTCCGCGCGCGCTGTACCCGTGACGCCGGCATCCACCCACGGCTCGGCGCCGAGCGCGGCGACCGAACGCACGAGCGCCTCATTCGGCAGCCGGCCGGCGATCGCATCGAGATCGGCGATGTAGATCTCGCGCGCGCCAAGCGTCTCGACGTAGGCGCGCGCGAGCGCCATCGCGTCGCCGGGCGTGGGCGTGAGCTGCGAGACGACGGGCGTGTACGCCTCGCGGCGTCCGCCGCGCGCGTGCACGGCGCGTCCGTCTGCAATGTCGAGCACGGGGATCAGACGCATCTCGCATCCTCCGCATGGGCGCTCCGCTCGCCCTGCGTCCCGTGAGCCGGCGATGAGCGGCGCCGTCATCGGATGGGACGTGGGCGGCGTCAACACGAAAGCCGCTCGCGTGATGAAGGGCAAGGTGCTGGCCACGCGCACGCGCCAGTATGAGGTTCAGCGCGACCCCGCGGCGCTCGGTCCGCTCCTGCGCGCGCTCGCACACGAGCTCGGCGCGTGCGAGGGCGAGCCGCACGCGCTCACCATGACGGCCGAGCTCTCGCAGATGTTCCGAACCAAACGCGAGGGCGTGCACTGGGTGCTCGATGCCATCGGCTCGGCGTTCCCGCACTCGGCCGTGCACGTGTACACGGTCGACGGATGCTTCCTCACGCCCGACGCAGCGCGTGATCGCGCGCTGGATGTCGCGGCCGCCAACTGGGCGGCCACGGCTCGCGTCGTCGCCGGTGCGCATCCCGATGGGATCCTCGTCGACACGGGGTCGACGACGACCGACATCATTCCGATCGTGCGCGGCGCGGTGGTCGCGCGCGGGCGCACGGATCCCGAACGATTGCGCTCGGGCGAGCTCGTCTACCTCGGCGCCGTGCGCACGCCGATCGAAGCCATCGTGCACGAGGTGCCGTGGCGCGGCGCGATGGCGGGTGTGTCCGCCGAAGGGTTCGCACTGGTGGGCGACGTCCAGGTGTGGCGCGGCGAGCTCGAGCCCGCCGAGTATAGCGCGCCCACGCCCGACGGCCGACCGGCGAGCCGCGACTTCGCGCGCGAGCGACTCGCGCGCGTGGTGTGCGCCGATCGCGAGCTGCTCGATGACGCGGACATCGACGCGATCGCCGAGTACGTGGCCGAGTGCGCGGAGGCCCGGATTGCATCGAGCCTTACACGTGTGCGACGCGAGCATCCGCACCTCGAGCTCGCCGTCGTCACGGGACTCGGCGACTTTCTCGGCG
>DASSNR010000184.1:0-12665 GCA_035687925.1 Gemmatimonadaceae bacterium
CCGAGCAGCAACTGCCGCACGCGTCGCGCGAGCGACAACGCCAGCGCCACCTCCGGGGACAACCCGACCGCCATCCCGATGAGCACGAAGCTCCCCTCCTGCGTGCCGAGCCCCGCCGGCACGAAAAACATCGCGCTCTGCACCGCCATCGCGAGGCTCTCCACCACGAGTGAGGCGCGCAGACTACTCGGCTGCCCGAGCAGATGGAGCGTGATCCACAGCTCGATCGCACCCGCGCACAGCCCTGCGAGCTGCCACGCCGTGCACGCGATGAGCGCGCGATGCTCGCGGTACATCGCGTGGATGGCCTCGTCGAGACGTGCCGGGTCGCCGATGACGCGCAGCACATCCCGCCCCACCACCACGCGCAATGCACGCTCCATCAGTGCGAACATCCCCCAGCGGTGTTGCACGAGAAAGAACGCGGTGACCGCAACGACACCCACGATGAGTCCGAGCGCGACGATCCTGGACGTCGCACCCGTTGCGGGATAGGTGAGCAGGAGCACGAGTCCCATGCCCGCGAAGACGAGCTGCGCGCCCATCGTGAGCGTGAGCTCGACGATGACGCTCGCACCTGCGACCGCACCCGGGACCCCGCGTCGCATGAGCAGTCGCGCACCGACGACCTCGCCACCCACTCGTGCCACCGGAAGCAGTCCGCTCACCGCCTCACGGACGACGGCCGCACACGTGAGATAGATCCGGCCCGGCGCGCGCACGCCTCGCAACAATCGCCGCCACCCCGTGGCGTCGAGCGCGAGCGGGACGATGTGGATGGGGACGAGCCACAGCAGTCGCCACCCGGCGATCTCCAGCAGATGCCGGACGCCGGGGATCCCGGCGCGCACGAGCAGCACGATCGCGAGCAGGAGTCCGAGTCCGCCAATGAGCCACATCGCCGAGCGCGCGCGGGCGGCGCGGATGGTGCGGGGATGCGGGACGACGGCAGCGGACGAGGCCGCGCGCTCGTCGGCGCGGGATTCGGGCGGCATGGCTTCGGGCTTGGACTCGGCCGACACGCGGTACCTCTCGACGTCGGGTCATCCGAAGGTAGCCGGTCCGACCCGCTGGCACCATGCTCGCGTGCAGTGTATCGTCACGTAGCTCCGTGGAGCAGGCCGAGGATACGACAGATGATCGGCGTCAGATGGATCGCGTGTGCGCTAGGGCTCACCCTCGCCGCGCTCTCGCTCGTCTACGTGACCGCGTGCATCGCGGCCGCTTGGGCGTGGCGTCGCCGGCGTGCCGCCACGCAGCTGCTCCCCCTCTCCGCGCTTCCACCGGTGACCGTGCTCAAGCCTCTCTATGGAATGGAGGCCGAGCTCGAGGAGAATCTGCGCTCCTTCTGCGAGCAGACGTACCCCACGGTGCAACTGCTCTTCGGCGCTCGGGACGATACAGATCCGGCGCTGGACGTCGCACGACGTGTGGCTGCCGCATACCCCGACCGCGATGTCACGGTCCTCGCCGGCGCGCAGCCACTGGGTACCAATCGCAAGATCAACACGCTCGCGAATCTGCTGCCGAGTGCGCGACACGATGTGCTCGTCATTGCGGACAGCGACATCCGCGTCGGCCCCGAGTACCTGCACCACGTGGTCGCGCCGTTGTTGATGGATCCCTCGGTCGGGCTCGTGAGCTGTCTGTATCGCGGGACGCCGACGCCGTCATTCTGGTCGCGGCTCGGTGCACTCGCGATCGACGAGTGGTTCCTCCCTTCGGTACTCGTCTCGCGCGTGCTCGGCTCGAGCGCGTACTGCTCGGGTGCGACGATGGTGCTCCGGCGTGGCGTGCTCGAGCGCGTCGGCGGCCTCGACGCCCTCGCGCCGCGCCTCGCCGACGATTACGAGATGGGCGCGCGCGTGCGGCAGCTCGGGCTGCGAATCGTGATCGCGCAGTACGAGGTCAGGACGACGGTACACGAGCCGGATGCCCGCGCACTCATCGAGCACGAGCTGCGGTGGATGCGGACCATCCGCGCCGCGCAACCGCTCGGCCATGCGTTCATGTTCATCACATACGCGGTTCCGCTCACTGTCATCGCGGCGCTCTTCGCGCCGCTCGTGCCGTGGCTCCTGGCGCTGCCACTGCTCGCGATCGCACTGCGCGTCGCGTTGCACATCGTGCTCCAACGCGGCGCACCGACCGATGTGGGCGCCGCACGACGTGAGGTGGTACGCAGGTATCAATTGCTCTGGCTCATTCCGCTCCGCGATCTGCTCTCGTTCGGGATCTGGATCGCGAGCTTCACCAGCCGCGAGGTCGTGTGGCGACGGCTTGCCATGCGCGTGAGGACGGACGGCGTCCTCCTCGGCGGCGAGGATGGGAGGTACGGGAGGTCTCTATGATGCGAACGCTCTTTCTGCATCCCCCCTCATACGAGGGATTCGACGGCGGCGCCGGCTCGCGCTATCAGGCAAAGCGCGAGGTACGGTCGTTCTGGTACCCGACGTGGCTCGCGCAACCCGCGGCACTCGTTCCCGACAGCAAGCTCGTGGATGCGCCGGCGGCCGGTCTGTCGCTCAGCGATGTCCTCCCGCTCGCGCGACAGTACGATCTCGCCGTGCTGCACACGAGCTCGCCGTCCTTCCCCGGGGATGTGCGCGTGGCCGAGGCGCTCAAGCGCGAGCATCCCGGTCTGGTGATCGGCTTCGTCGGCGCGAAGGTCGCGGTCGAGCCGGAGCAGTCGCTCCTTGCATCGCCCGCCATCGATTTCGTGGCGCGCGAGGAGTTCGATTTCACGATCAAGGAGATCGCCGAGGGGCGCCCGCTCGCAGAGGTGGACGGCGTCTCGTTCCGCGATGCACAGGGGCGTGTCGTACACACGCCCGATCGCGCGATCCTCGAGAACATGGATCTGCTGCCGTTCGTGACCGAGGTCTACAAGCGCGATCTGCGGGTCGAGGATTACTACATCGGCTACCTCGAGCATCCGTACGTCTCGCTCTACACCGGGCGCGGGTGCCGCTCGAAGTGCACGTTCTGCCTCTGGCCGCAAACGGTGGGCGGGCATCGCTACCGCACCCGGAGCCCCGCGCACGTGCTCGAGGAAGTGTCGCTCATCCCGAAGTACTTTCCGCAGGTGCGCGAGCTGTTCTTCGACGACGACACCTTCACCGACGACGCACCGCGCGCCGAGGAGATCGCGCGTGGGCTGGGCAAGCTCGGCATCACCTGGTCGTGCAACGCGAAGGCGAACGTGAAGTACGAGACACTGAAGGTGCTGCGCGAGAACGGGCTGCGCCTGCTGCTCGTGGGATACGAGTCGGGAAACCAGCAGATCCTCAACAACATCAAGAAGGGGATCCGGCTCGACATCGCGAAGCGCTTCACGCGCGACTGTCGCGACCTCGGCATCACGATTCACGGGACGTTCATCCTCGGCCTCCCCGGCGAGACGCGCGAAACGATCGAGGAGACGATCCGCTACGCGAAGGAGATCAACCCGCACACGATCCAGGTGTCGATCGCGGCGCCGTATCCGGGGACCGCGCTCTACGCGCAGGCCAAACAGGAAGGCTGGCTCGCCGACGATGATGACGGTACACATCTCGTGAACGAGCGTGGCATGCAGATGAGCGCGCTCAACTATCCGCACCTCGGCCGCACGGAGATCTTCGACTCGGTGGAGACGTTCTACAAGCGCTTCTACTTCCGTGCGGGGAAGATCGCCGAGATCGCGGGGGAGATGGTGAAGAGCCCGCGCGTGCTGACGCGACGGCTGCGCGAGGGCGCGGAGTTCGTGCGGTTCATGAACCAGCGCGCGCAGACGTGATGCCCAGGCAGGTCATCATCACGGCCGATGATTTCGGCCTGGCGATCCCGGTGAACGAGGCCGTGGAGCTCGCGCATCGGGAGGGGATCCTCGGCTGCGCCAGCCTCATGGTTGCGGAAGACGCAGCGGCCGATGCGGTCGCGAGGGCACGAAAGCACTCCACGCTCCGCGTCGGCCTGCACGTCGTCGTCGTCGATGGTCGCCCTGTCCTTCCGCCGACGATGATCCCCGCCCTCGTCGACGCGCGCGGCCGATTCCGCGACGACCTCGTGCGCACCAGCATTCGCATCTTCTTCCTCCCGCGCGCTCGACGCCAGCTGCGCGCCGAGGTGCGCGCGCAGCTCGAGGCGTTCCGAGCGACGGGGCTGCCGCTCGACCATGTGAATGCGCACCGGCACATGCATCTGCACCCGACGGTGCTCGGCGCCATTCTCGCCGTCGCACGCGAGTTTGGCGTGCGCGCAGTGCGGCTTCCCCGCGAGCCGCTACGCGCCGCGCGCCAGCGCTCGCTCGGCCGGCGGCTGTCCGCGCTCGGCTGGAGCGTCTTCCTCGCCCCCTGGCTCGCGCTCGTACGGTGGCGGCTCGCGCGCGCGGGGATCCGATGCAACTCGTATGTCCTCGGGCTTGGCGACAGCGGCGCGATGGAGGAGCAGACCGTCGCGCAGCTCGTCGATGCCATTCCCGAGGGCGTCACCGAGCTTTATTTCCATCCGGCTACTCTCTCGTCGCCTGCCGTGACGCTCCCGATGCCGGCGGCTCGGCACGAGGCCGAGCTCCGCGCGCTGTGCAGTGCGCGCGTCCGTGCGGCGCTGGATGGAGCGGGGGTGACGCGTGTGACGTTCGGCGAGCTCGCGTAGGGCGAGGCTGAACCGGGTCGTGTCGTTAGGGCCTGCGCGCAACCACGATCACGCCAGGTTCAACGCGGCCGCCACGATGGCCGCCGCGATGCGAGCGCACCGCGGCGCCTCACGGCGCAGCCACCGCACCTGTCGCCATGCGGCTGGATGCATGACCACGGAGATCGGACGCAGCCACGCGGCGTCGAGCTCGTGTCCGGGCGTGTCGAGCACCACGCGCACGGCGGCGATACGTGTCGCGCGGATGAGGCCCGTCTCCATGTCCACACCGATATAGCCGCGCTGGTGCCAGGCGTGGCGGGCGTCTCCCACGATGAGCGAGGCGCATGTGACGAGTGGTCCCTGCACCGGCACATGGCCGAGCCGCCGCGCCGCCTCCTCCAGCGCACCGACGAGCACGCGGTCGCACTCGAGGACCTCTCCATCGGGGCGCAGCACGACGTGCGGCACGAGCACCGCACCCGTGTGAAGGCCGATATCCAGCGCGCCCGCGAGCCCGCAGCTGACCACGACATCGCCGAGCTCGTCGCCGCGCGCATACGCGAGGCCGACACCCGTCTGCACGACCCGCGCGCGCGGGCACGCCCGACGCACCTCGCGCGCCTCCAGTCGAGTCGCGGCGACGATCGTCGGTGAGATCGCGACGGGCTCAGTGGAGATAGCCATTGTCCCGATACCACGCGACCGCGCGCGCGAGCGCATCGCGGACATCACTCGGCCGGTGCCGCAACTCGCGTATCGCCCTCGTGCAGTCCACGTGCATGCGCTCGCGGGCCATGCGCACGCCCTCGAGCGGCACCGCCGGGCGCGCCTTCTCCGACGACCGACAGCGCAGCTCATCCAGCCAGGCGATACCGAGGAGCAGCGCGTACGGCACATGCAGACTCGGCGCGCGGCGGCCCGTCACCTCGGCGAGCTTCGCCCACACGTCGTCGAGCGAGAGATTTTCGCCGCCGATGAGATACCGCTCACCCGGTCGGCCGCAGGTGAGCGCAGCCACGTGCGCGCGCCCGACATCTTCGACCGCGACGAGATTGAGCCCTCCGGGCGGCGGCGCCACGCGCATCATCCCGCGCGCGAAGTCGAGCACCATCTTGCCGGTCGGCGTCGGCTTGCGGTCGCCCGGCCCCACAGGAGCGGTCGGGAGCACGAGCACCACCGGCACGCGCGCCGCGAGCGCCGCACGCTCCTGCTCGACCTTCGAGTGGTGGTACGCCGAGGTCGCGTGCCCATCGTCTATCGCCCAATCGGCCTCCGTGGCAAGCCGATCGCCACGCGCGGGGCCGACGGTGGCCGAGCTCGACGTCACCACCGCGCGCTCGACACCCGCGATGCGCGCCGCCTCGAGCAGCGACGCCGTGCCCGCCACGTTCACCTCGCGAATGGAGGCGCGATCGCGCGGCGCGAACGAATAGAGCGCGGCACAGTGGATCAGGTAGCGGCAGTCGTCCATCGCGCGCACGAGATCGCCGGCACGGCGCAGATCGCCGAGCACCGTCTCGCAGCCATCGAGGCGCACGTCGCTGCGCACCAGCGCGCGAACCTGGTAGCCGGCATAGTGCAGCTCGCGCAGCACGTGGCCACCGACGAGACCGGTGGCGCCCGTCAGAAAGACGCGATCACCGGGCAAGGGCGGCTCGCACCATCTCGCGCGGCGAGCTCATCGTTCGCACCACCGCCGTCGGCTCGTAGCCGCAGTGCGCCATGCAGTTCTCACACTTGGGATGCCGGCCCCGGCCGTACCGCGACCAGTCCGTGTCCTCCACCAGCTCGCGATAGCTCTTCGCGTACGGCTCGCCCGCCATGAGATAGCAGGGCCGCTGCCAGCCGAGCACGGAGTACGATGGAATGCCCCACGCCGTGCAGGCGAAGTCGGTCTTTCCCTCGAGGAAGTCGAGGTAGAGCGGGCTGTGATTGAGCCGCCAGTGCTTGCGCTTGCCGCCGGCGAATGCCTCGCGGAAGATCGCGCGCGTGCGCTCGACGCCGAGGAAGTGCTCCTGGTCGGGCGCCTTCTCGTACGCGAACCCCGGCGCGATCTGCATGCAGTCGACTTCGAGCTCGTCGTTGAGGAAGTCGAGCACGTCGCGGATCGACGTCGCATCGTCCTGCCCGAAGAAGGTGCTGTTCGTGGTGACGCGGAACCCGCGCCCCTTCGCCTCGCGAATCGCCTCGACGGCCTGATCGAAGACGCCCTCGCGGCACACCGACTCATCGTGTCGCTCGCGCAGTCCGTCCATGTGAACCGACCACGCGAAGTACGGCGACGGCGTGAACCTGTCGAGCTTCCGGCGCATCAGGATCGCGTTCGTGCACAGGTACACGAACCGCTTGCGCGCGACCAGCGCCGCGGCGATCTCGTGGATCTCGCGGTGGACGAGCGGCTCGCCACCGGCGATCGAGACGATCGGCGCGCCGCACTCCTCCACCGCGTCGATGCACTGCTGCACGGTGAGCCGGCGCGCGAGGACGTCATCCGTGTGCTGGATCTTGCCGCACCCTGCGCACGCGAGGTTGCACTGGAAGAGCGGCTCGAGCTGCAGCACGAGGGGGAATTTCTCCACGCCCGTGACGCGCTTGTGCATCACGTACGCGGCGACGGCGAGCTTCTGACGGAGCGGGATACCCATGAGGTCACCTTACGCCTTCCGGCATCATCGTCATTCGCGCGAGCGTGGGCGCGGACTCGTGTGCACGGTCCGCTGCGAGCGCCATCGTGGGGAAGAGATGCCGGTACAGGTGGTAGTTGATGTAAAAGTCGCGCGGGAAACCCGTGCCGGTGTATTCCGGCTCGTCCCACGTTCCATCGTGTTGATGCGCGCGCAGGAACTGGAGGCCGCGCACACACGCCGGGTGCGTGCCGAGCGATGCGAGCTGCAACGTGAGCACGGCCCACGCGGTCTGCGACGGCGTGCTGCGCCCCACGCCGGCGAACGATTCGTCCTCGTACGAGTAGCAGCTCTCGCCCCAGCCGCCATCGCGGTTCTGCACGCGCAGCAGCCATCGCGCGGCGCGATCGATCATGTCGCGTCCCGTGCCGAGTGCAGCGAGGGCGGAGACGACGCACCAGGTGCCGTAGATGTGATTCACGCCCCAGCGCCCGAACCACGAGCCCCACGGGCGCTGCGTGCTGCGCAGGTACGCGAGGCCGCTCGCGACGTGCGGATCGCGCGCATCGGCGTGCAGCGCGGCGAGCATCTCGAGCACGTGTGCCGTCACATCTTCCGTGGGCGGATCGATCATCGCGCCGAAGTCGGCGAAGGGAATGCGGTACACGGCGGCACGGGTGTTGTCGCGATCGAACGCCGCCCACGCGCCGTTCGATGATCGCATCGCCAGCACCCACCGGCGCGCACGCTCCACCGCTGCGTCCACGCGCGTGCGATCACCCGCCTCGAGCAGCGCGAGCACGACGACGGCCGCATCGTCGATGTCCGGGTACGTGTCGTTGTCGAACTCGAAGGGCCAGCCGCCGCACTCGACGCCCGGACAGCGCACCCGCCAATCGCCGGGCGCATCCGCCGGGATCTGCTCGTCGAGCAGCCACTGGACCGCGCAGCGCAGCGCCGGGTGTTCGCGCTCGAGCCCTGCCGCTCGCAGCGCACGCACGGCCCACGCCGTATCCCACACCGGCGACATGCACGCCTGCAGACGCCAGCCCACAGCATCGTCGAGCACGAAGCGCTGCAATCCATCGACTCCGCTCCGCATCACGGGATGCTCGAGCGTCATCCCCTCCAGGTTGAGCGCGATGAGCGAGTACACCCACGGCGGCTGGATCCCTCCCCAACTGCCGTCCGACTCCTGTCGCGCAGTGATCCATTGCACGAGGCGCCGGCGCGCGTGTCCACGCAGCGGATGCACCGGCTGCCGCTCGTAGAGCTTGAGCAGCGCATCGAGCCACCAGAAGGTGCCGGCGCCCGGCACCTTCGCGAGACGCGCGCCCGTTCCTTCGACCACGAGCTCCGGGAGATCGACACCGAGCTCGCGCACGGGGCGACGCGCGATGACGATCGTCAGCGGCGCGATCGTCCCGCGGGCCCAGCACGAGAAGTCGTAGAAGTTGAACGGCATCCACGGCGGGAGATAGATGAGCTCCGGCGGCATGGTCGGAATCCCGTCCCATGGATATTCGCCGAACAGCGCGAGCCACATCTTCGTGAACACGCGCGCCTCGGCCACGCCACCGAGGTTCCGGATCACGGTGAGCGCGCGCTGCATCGGCGACCACGCCGGGTCGAGGCCGAGCACCTTGAGGGCGACGTACGCTTCGATCGTCGTGCTCAGATCCGCGGGTGCGTCGGCGTACAGCGCCCACGAGCCGTCGCCGCGCTGGTTGCGCAGGATGTGCCGGATCGCGCCCTCGCGAATCGTGTCGATGCTCTCGCCGAGGAAGCGCAGCAGCAACACATGCTCGGCGGTCATCGTGACGTTCGTCTCGAGCTCGCCGACCCACCATCCCTCGGGATGCTGGCGCGCCAACAGCCACTCGACCGCCGAGCCGAGCGCGCTACGCATGGGGTGATCCTCCGAGCGCGCCCGCGAGATGCCGCGCGGCCGCACGACCGCTGCGCACCGCGGACTCCATCGTATCGGGCCATCCGGTGTTCGTCCACGCGCCCGCGATGGCGAGGTTCGACACACCGGTCGCCGGTCCGGGTCGTGCGGCACCCGGCTTCGCCACGAACGTCGCGTCACGCACGCGTGTGACGGAGCCGCGCTCGAGCCGCGCGCCCGCGAGCCCGGGCACGATCGCCGTCACCTCGCTCCAGCAGCGCTGCACGAGCGTATCGGCTGATTCGCCGACGAGATCATCGGCAGCGCTCAGGCTGCAGCAGAGATATCCCTCGCCCTTCTCGAACACCCACTGCACCGGCGAATCGAGCAGCGCCGCGAACGCGAAGCCGAGCGGTCCGCGATCGTGCCACAGGTGCACATCGATGATCGCGTGTGGCTCGTACGCATCGAGCCCCGTGACACCGTAGCGCTCCGGCTCGCCGAGCAGCCGCGTGAGCTGGGTCGGTGTCAGCGCCGCAACGACGCCGTCGAACGGCGTCCGCTCTCCGCCACCCGTGACGAGCGCTTGCACGTGTCGCGCATTCGCATCGATGTCGATACAGAGGACGGGCGCTCCGAGATGCACGGCACCGATCCGCTCGGCGGCCGCGGCCGCGATGCGCGCGAGCGGAACCGTCGAGTAGCCGAAGCGCGCGGCGTCGGCGCTGGAAAGGAACGCCGTCGTGATGACGAACCCCGCATCGGCCGCGCTCACCTGATCGAGCGGTGCATTGAGCGCGGGAACGAAGAACGGATCCCAGAACGCGCGTACCGTCTCCCGGGTCTGCCCATGCCGCGACAACCAATCGGCGAACGTCTCGGTCGAGCGCTGCGCGGATTTCGCCGCGGCGAGCGCGCGGGCGATGCGTGCCTTCGCGATCCACCCCAGATGCCGATACTGCGCGAACGATGCGACGAGGTGCCACGGCGCCGGCAGTCGGGCCGCGCGCAGCCGGCTCGCCCCGTCGCGGCGCGAGAGCACGAGCGCGTCGAAGCGGTCCTGCAGGTGCACGGACGCGCGCATGCCGGCGCGATCGATGAATCCGAGCAGCTCGCTGCAGCATCCGAGGAAGACGTGCTGCCCGTTGTCCACCTCGACGCCGTTCAGCTCGAACGATGTCGCGCGCCCGCCGAGCAACCGGCTCCGCTCGAACAG
Source organism: Gemmatimonadaceae bacterium (assembly GCA_035687925.1). Taxonomy (GTDB): domain Bacteria; phylum Gemmatimonadota; class Gemmatimonadetes; order Gemmatimonadales; family Gemmatimonadaceae; genus DASSNR01. Next base: position 10,346 of record DASSNR010000184.1, read on the forward strand.
CTCGACCGCGAATCCCTCGCGCTGGAGCTGCTCCGCTGCGGCGAGCCCCGCGAGCCCGGCCCCGACGACCGCTACGCGTGCAGCCATGAACTCATCATCACGCGCAACCGCTGCGGGCGCGACAGCGACGCGCGGGTGCGGAGCGGGAGATCGGGATCGTGCGCGATCCGGTCGAGGATCTGCGCGTAGATGTCGGCCATCGTGCGCACGCACACGACCGGCCGGCGCGGGATGTAGTTCAGGACCTGCATGCCGCTCGCAAACAACGACCGCGCGCGCTGCACCTCGAAGTCCACGAGCGCGCGCCACCGCGGGCTGGGGCTTCCGTCGAGCACTTCGCGCTCGCTCACGCCGAAGCGGTCGAGGTCCTCCGCGGGGAGATAGATGCGTCCCATCCCCGCGTCCTCGCGCACATCGCGAAGGATGTTGGTGAGCTGCAGCGCGAGCCCGAGATCCTCGGCGCGGCAGAGCGCGTCCGAGTCGGCGAAGCCGAAGATGCGAACGCACATCCGCCCGACCACGGAGGCGACGAGGCGGCAGTAGCCGCGCAGCGCATCCCACGTCTCGTAGCGCGTGCATCGCATGTCCAGCTCGACACCGTCGATCAGCTCCTGCAGCTCGGACTCCGGAATCGCATAGCGCCGCACGGTGTGCGCCAGCACCTGTGAGACGGGATCCTCGTACTCGCCCGCCATGCAGCGGTGCGCACGCTGGCGATGCACCGCAAGCCGCGCCGGCAGATCGGGGCGGCTCGCCCCGTCGGCCTCGTCGTCCACCTGGCGCGCGAAGTCGTAGAGCGCGTAGATCGCCACGCGCTGCTCGCGCGGGAGCGTGATGAATCCCCAGTAGAAGTTCTTCGCCTCGCGCCGTGCCATCTGCTGGCAGTAGCGCTCGGACTCGTGCAGGTCGAGCGCACGCTGCAACCTCGCCGACTGTGCGGCGGCGCGTTCGACAGCCGGCGCGCTGTGGCCGTTCCGTCGCCTGGAGGCGAAGGCGGCACGCACGACGAGCGACGCTTTCGTAGAGGTGGAGACCTGCGGCCGATGGACGTCCGTGCGATACCCCGCGCGCTCGATCGCATCACAGATCGCGAGACCGCCCAACCGGTACAGCGCGAGCTGCAGGCGAAGCGGCGCCGGCGCCATCGGCTCGAGCTCGCGTCCCGATGCGAGGAGCTCGCGAGCGCGCCGGCAGTGCGCGCGCGTCGCACCGACGATTCCCTCGGCGTCGATCTCCGACTGCAGCAGATACGTGCGCCCCTTCTGTTCGTCGACGCCCACATCCTGCGCGAAGTTGGCGAGCTGCAGTCCCACGCACACGTCGTCCGAGAGCTGCTCCGCGCGCGGGCTTGCGAGTCCGAACACGCGGAGGACGAGCCGCCCCACCGGTGCCGCCGAGCGCATGCAGTAGGCGTGCAGCTCCGGCCACGTCGCGTAGCGCGTGACCTCCTGATCCTGCACGTTCGCCTGGATGAGGTCGAGGAATGGCTGGCTCGGCAGCGCGTGGCGCGCGACCGTCTCCCGCAGCGCGATGAGCACCGGATGCACCGGCGCGTGGCCGGCGAAGAACGCCTCGACTTCGTCGCGCCACCGCGCGAGGCGGGTGCGCGCCGCACTCCCGCTCTCGTCGCCCAGATCGTCCGTCGTCCGGCAGTACGCGTAGATGCGCATGAGATCGAGCCGGATCGCGCGCGGCAGATGCCACGATGCCACCGAAAAATTCTCGTAGTGCCGACCGGCCAGCATGCGGCAGTACGCGTCCGCGGATCGACTCTCCGTCAACGTGCTCACGTTCGCTGCTCCTCCCTGTCCCGCTGCGCGATGCTGTGCGCGCGCAGCATCACGTCACCACTCGGCCGCAGCCGCGTCGTCGTGCGCAGATCGTCGAGCGTGCGCGCGCCGATCGCGAACATCGCGATGCGCAACACGTCCACGAGCTCGCGCGACAACCCCAGCGCGGCATCCTCGCTCTCCGCTGCAGCCCGCAAGAATGGACCCGCGATCCCCACGAGATCGGCGCCGAGCGCGATCGCCTTGGCGACGTCGATGCCATCGCGCACACCACCGCTCGCGAAGATGAACGCGCGGGCGGCCACGCGCCGCGCCTCGCGCACGCACTCCGCCGTCGGGATCCCCCACCCCGCGAACGCCGCGGCCACGCGCGCGCGCCACGGCTCCGCGATGCGGCGCCGCTCGACTTCGGTCCACGACGTTCCGCCCGCACCGGCGACATCCACCGCTGCGACGCCGACGTCGACGAGCGACTGGACGACGTCCGGCGCAATCCCCCACCCGACCTCCTTCACCACGACAGGTACGTC
>DASSNR010000073.1:0-18177 GCA_035687925.1 Gemmatimonadaceae bacterium
GTGCCGAGCATCGCGCTGCTCGCATTCATGATTCCGCTCCTGGGGATCGGCGTGATCCCGGCGCTCGTCGCGCTCTTTCTCTACTCGCTCTTCCCGATCCTGCAGAACACCTACGCCGGCGTGCGCGATGCGAGCCCCGACGCGGTGGACGCAGCGCGCGCACTCGGCATGACGAACGGCCAGGTGCTTCGCCTCGTGCGGCTCCCACTCTCCGCACCGGTGATCATGGCGGGGATTCGTACTGCGGCGGTGATCGACGTCGGCACCGCGACGCTTGCCGCGTTCATCGGCGCCGGCGGACTCGGCGAGCCCATCGTGACCGGCCTCGCGCTCTCGGACACGCGGATGATTCTCTCCGGCGCAATCCCCGCGGCGCTGCTCGCGATCATCGTCGACATCGTCCTCGGCGTTGTCGAAAGGCTGGTGACGCCGGCGCCGCTGCGAGCACGACGCACGACGGGCGAGTCAGGAGGCACTGCGAGCGGACGCGGTGCCACCTGACGCGCGCCACCTCAGTCGACGACCTCGAAGTTTTCCTCGAAGCGCGGATTCACGACGTCGTTGAAGAGCAGCCGAAGGTGTAGCTGAGCCCGACCAGTGCGTGCGCCGATCACCCGCTATTTGTGCGGGGACGAAACGGGCGTCTGCGCAGCGGGCACCAGTCCGGGCATCGATGCCGGAATTCCGAGGTCGCTCGCCGGCGGAATCGACTTCGTGCGATACCACTGCTGTTTGGCGAGATCCACGCGATCCGCGCGACCGACCCAGAGCTGCGTGGCCATGTCGTAGCGCACGAGCACGTTGTGCAGCCAGTACGGGCGATTCTCGCGCAGCCACGCCTGCTGGTACTGGTCGCGCAGTAGTGAGTACGCGTCGCGAAGGTCCTGGATCCGGCCGTTGACGCCGGAGATGTCGCCCAGGTCGCGGATCGGGGATCCACCCGTCGTGATCGTGTCCGACGCATGCGCATACATGCCGACGATCTCGTCGGCGAGCTCGAACTTGAGGCCGATGAGATCGATGCGTCGCGCGCCCAGCTCGAGGGCATCGAGCGCATCGAGCTCGCGGTGCACCGTCGGGCGCGCCTGCGCTACGTCGATGATCGCGTCCTCGGCCAGTATGCGCAGGTCGTGCGCGACGGGGCGGATCTTCTGCGCCGTGATCTGCCCCTCCGTGCTCCACGGATCCATCCAGAACAGGTTGTCGCTCGCGTCGCCCACGCCTGCCTGCTGCAGCAGGACGTGCGCCGCCATCAACTTGCGCTGCGCGTCGTTGATTTTTCCCGTCGTATCGCCGTGGAACACGGGGCCGAAGTTGTCCTGGAACACCGGGATGCTGCTCTCGCCCTGCTGCCAGCTCGCCGCTGCGCCGAAAAGCACGCCATACCACGTCTGGTTGAACAGCGCCTCGCCGTCGTCATCCCATGAGGTATTCAGCACGCCGGTCGCGCCGAGTCGCTGTCCATCGCGGACGAACCCCTGGATGTTGCGCAGTGCCATATCATTGTTCGGATAGACGCGATTCCAGTTGTTCACGCCGGGCGCGACCCACGTCTCCATTCCGGCGTTGCGGTACGGCGTGATGAAGCGATCGAACGACGTCTGCGGATTGTACACCCACGCGACGGCGATCAGATCCTTCGGCAGCGTCTTCACGAGCTCCGGGTTCTTCATCGCGATGTCGCCCCAGAACAGGAAGCGCTTCCCCGAGGGGCGCAGCGCCTGCTCGATCTCCTTGAGGAAGTCGAGGTACACCGCGCCGAGCCCGAGCGAATCGACCATGTGCGCGGTCTGCCCGCGGCCGAGCTCGAACGTTTCATCGGCACCGAGGTGGATGAACGGGCCCGGGAAGAGCGAATCGATCTCGCCGAACATCTGCGTGATGAGCGCGAGCGAGCCGGGCTGTCCTGGGGCGAGCACGTGTCCGTGCACCGTCTCGCCGATCGTCGAGTACGCGTCGTAGGTGAGGATGTGGTGCAGGTGCCCGAACGCTTCCTGCTCGGGGATCACATCGATGTGGTACTGCTTGGCATACGCGACGAGCTCCTTGACCTGCTCGTGCGTCATCGCGCCGCCTGGCGGCGCGAAGAGCGGATTCGAGTCGTAGGCGAGCGTATTCTCGAAGTACGGCGAGTACTCGTTGATCTTGTACGCCGCGAAGGTGCGAATCTGCTTCTTCTGGAAGTCGAGCGTCGGCACCGGACCGCGCGAGAGATCGTCGTGGAGTCCGCGGTAGCGCATCGCCGGCCAGTCGCGGATCTTCGCACCCGCGATGTGCGCCGAGCGTCCTTCACCGTCCACCAGCTGCTTGAGCGTCTGCACGCCGTAGAAGACGCCGGCGGACGTCGCACCGATGATGCGCACGGTGCCGTTCGCCGCGACGAGCACGTACCCCTCGTCGTGCATCGCGGGCACGAACGGCACCGAATCGCGCGCGAGCACGCGCTGGGCGGCGGGCGAGTCGGCTCTCGAGAGCACGATCTCGATCGCGCCCGGCGTCCCCGCATCGACCACGCGAATGCCGCGATCGCGCAGCGCCTCGGTCAGGTCCTGCGCGGCGAAGCGGTCCTCCGTCCCGTGCGCGCTGATGGTGACACCGTGTCGCAGCGACAGCGGCTGGAGCGCGGTGATCTCGCGCGGCTGCGGGATGAGGTGGAGGGGTTCCTGCGCATGGAGCGGCGTGACCGGACCCCACGCAGCGATCGCGAGGAGGAGAGAGAGTCGATGCATGTGTCGAACGGGAGGGAGAAGCAGGAAGGACGACGTCACCAAAGTACGCCACGGCGGGGCGCATGGCCAGAGGCGCGCGCGGCGCCGGGACGCAGGTCGATCGCAGCGCCGAGCACTGCGCCGCGTTACGCGCCGCCCGCGAGAATGCGTTGCGCGATCATCTGATATTTCCCGTCGAAGTGATGGCCGCCGGGCATCGGGATCACGGTCGCTTGCTTCGGCCCGAGATCACGACACACGGTGTCCTTCTCCTTCACGCCGTAGAAGCAGAGGATCGGCTTCGTCGTGAGCTTCTCGATCTCGGGAAGCGTCTCCTGGTCCGATGCGCGATGCTTGTCCATCAGGAGATCGATCGCGTGGAACTTGAACGTCGCGTTGTGCGCGGCCCCCACGAGCGCGATCTCGGTGACATGCTGCAGCAACGGCGCCGGAAGTCCGGCCGCCATGAAGGGGAGCACATCCGCACCGTGCGAGTACCCGATCAGGATGACGTGCTTGGCGTTCCACGCCGACAGGTAGTGGTCGAGGATGCGCGCGAGATCGTGCGACGTCTCCTCGGGACTCCGTTCCTGGTGGAAGTAGTGCCGCGAATCGAGTCCGACCACCGGGATGTGACTCAACGACAGGAAATCGCCGAGCTTCTTGTCGAGATCCGCCCATCCACCGTCGCCGGAGATGATGACGGCCATCGTATCGGACGGTGTGCCGATGCTCGGCACTTCGACGATCGGGAGCCCGCGCAGCGAATCCGTGTGCGCGAGGGGGAGCGTATCGTGCTCGTAGGCGGACGCGGCGCGCGTGGCGCCATCGGCGAACGCCAACAGAAGAATCGACGCGACGATCAGGGAACGGCCAGTCATGGCTGACGACGTACCAGGGTCATGAGAAGGCGGCCATCGCCCGAGCGAAAGGTGACGTGGGGGTCGAGCCGCGCTGCTTCGAGTACGGAAAGATACCCCGCTTCGTCGTATTTGTGCGACGGACTCATGTCGAGCCGTTCACCCGCCTCGAGCATCACCGCTTCACCAGCGAGGCGCAGAACGGCCGGGCGCGAGGCCGTGAAGTGCTTGACGACACGGTACACGCCGTCACGCTGATCGTCCGCCGCGGTGGCGAACACCAGCTCGCCGTCGGCCTCGCACAGCCCGGCGGCCGCAAGCGGCGCGAAGGCGAAGCGTCGATTGATGGGGTTGTCGTATCCGGCGAGCGTCTCATCGCCCGCGAACAGCTCGCCGTCCACGAGGGCCAGGTCCTCGGCTCGCATCAGCGCGGCGAGCCGCCGCGCCATCTCCATCGGATCGAAGCCGCCGAGCGTGTTGCCGAGCAGCAGGAACAGCCGCGTCGCATGATCGCTCGACGCATGCTCCGCACGGAGCGGCTCGAGTTGCTCGATCGATGCGAGATCCGCCTTGATGCCTCGCGTCGCGAACCCAGCCGCCGCGGCATCGCGCACCGCGATCTCGAGCAACCCGATGCTCGCATCCACCGGCCGGTAGCGCACAGCGTGGCCGGCGCGCGCGAGTGCGGCGAGAACGATGCGGTCCTTGTCCCCCTGCCCCGCACCGAGGCTCACCACGTCCACCGGGCCGCCAGGCATGCGTGCGGCGACATCCGCGGCGTGATGCTGAATGACCTGCTGCGAGCGGGAGAAGTTCCGGTATTCCCCCTCGCCACACAGCGCGAGCCATGCGCGCACGGAGAGCGGGAACCAGTAGAAGAACTTCTCCGGAATGACGCGACTACGCACCGCCGCGAGAAAGTCGTCCGCGAGCTGGAGCTCGGTGAGCATCACGTCAATCGGCAGCGGCATCGCTCGAGTGCTCGAGAGCCCGACCGGCATGCGTGTCGTCTTCCGCGACGGCGAGCGCTCGCGCGCTACGCGGCCGATTCGATCACGGACAGGATGGTGTTCGCCGTCGTCCCGAAGACCAGATGCCCAGCCAGTCCCCGCGCGTGCGTCTGCCACGGGAACGCCTGCGGTCCGGGCGTGAGCCCCATCAGGTAGACGAGCCCTTCGTCCATCAGCAGGAAGAACCCGAGCCCGAACGCAAGTCCGTCCGCCACAGCCACGCCTGGCAATTCCCGGCGCAAGGCGCCATACAGCGCGCCGGCGCCGATGCCGAGCGCCCAGTGGAGGCCGCGTCCGTATGTCTTCCGCTGCTCTGGCGACAGCGTGACATCGAACGCCTCCGCCGTTCGCTGGGCCGCCACACCGTACGCGGTCGTGCCGTGCCGCGCGCGATCCTCGCGCTCACGCGCGGCCGCGTTTTCGCGCGCGTACAGAAAGCTGGTCACCTTTCCCATGAGCCATGTCGCGACGGCGCCCGCAACGGCGCCATCGAGCACACGGGTCATGACATTCCGCGCCTGTGCCATTGTCCCTCCCGTGCCGCTCGCGCGCGCACGAACCACGCCACTCGCCCGGCGTCGCGCGCGCGTTGCCCTGATTGCTGCGGCGCCGCCATCCGATTCGTCGCGCGTGCGGTCAGGTGGCGTACATCGTGCAGCGATGGGCGGCTCACTTCACTCTCAGGAGGTTTCCATGGAGAGCGCAACCCTTCACGTGCTCGACAGCACGGAGCTCGCGCCCACGTGCCATCGGCCCGCGATCGTCGAGACCAACGAGCTCGCGCCGACCTGCCATCGGCCCGAGATCATCGATGCGGCCGAGCTGGCACCGACGTGCCACCGGCCGGATATCGTGGAAGCCGATCAACTCGCTCCCACCTGCCATCGTTAGGACGAGGCGGGTGACCGCGATGCACATGGGAGAGGACGGAGGGCTGTCTGACGGACGGCCCTCCGTCGTCGCTTCCGCGCCCACCAGCGACCGGACGCTCGGCACGCCACCGCTCGCCATCTCGCGTCTCGGCTTCGGCGCGTGGGGGCTGGCTGCGCGCGACTGGGACGCACGCGTCGACGCGAACGCCGCGCTGCGCGCCATCGAGCGCGCGCTCGACCTCGGCATCACCCTGTTCGACACGGCGCCGTCCTATGGCAGCGGCGAATCGGAGACGCTGCTCGGTCGCGTCGTCGGTGGACGCTCCGGTGCCGCCCGGCGCGACCGTATGCTCCTCGCCACCAAGTGCGGACCGTACGACGACCCGCGCACCTCGCTCGAAGCCTCGCTCCGCCGGTTGCGCAGCGACCGCGTGGAGCTGTTTCAGCTGCACGAGATCCCCACCGAGTCCGGCGCGATGGAGCGCCAGCTGGAACGCATGCACGCCCTCATGGAGCGAGGGCTCGCTCGCGCGATCGGCGTCTGTAATGCCACATCGCGCGAGCTCTCGCGTGCCCTCACCGTTGTGCCGGTCGCGTCGTATCAGGGGCCGTACAATCTGCTCGACCGCGATGCCGAGCACGATGCGTTCGCATGTGCGCACTCGCACGGCATCGCGGCGCTCGCGTACCGTCCGCTCGCGAGCGGCATGCTGACCGGCAAGTACACCACACCGCCGCACTTCGCGGCCACCGATCATCGCTCGCGCATTCATTGGTTCCGCGGCCGGGAATTCGCGCGGCGTCACGCTGTCGTCGACGCGCTGCGCCCGATCGCGCGGGCACAGGGGCTCACGGTGACGCAGCTTGCGCTTGCGTGGGCGCTCTGCCGTCCGGGTGTCACCGCGGTCCTGGCCGGCGCCCGCACCGAAGCGCAGGTGGACGAGAACGCGAAAGCCGCGCGCGTCTCGCTCTCCGTCGATGTGATGACGGCGATCGATGCGGCAGTGGACCGCGTGTACGCTCCGCGAGCGCTCCGCCGCGACGTGGAAGTGGCCGATTCAGCCGATGCGACGGGCGACGTGATGGTACGCATGTGCGACCGCGGCATCGTGCGCACGCTCGTCGTGGGCGAGCGCGAAGCGTACGTGATGCGCCGCCTGGATGGCCGCACGCCCTATGCATGCATCGCCGCGGAGTGGGAGAGCACGGATGGCACGCGGCTCCTCGCCGCGCAGGTCGTCCTTCTCGCGGACCAGCTCGCGGACCTCGGCCTCCTCGAGGACGTGCGCGATGCGTGACCCCACACGCCACGACACGCGCGATGCAGCCCTGTCCGCCCGTGAGCACGCAGAGCGTCGGCCGCTGCAGATCGGCGCCTTCTACAACCCGCACCTCGCACGCCAGACGCTGGATGCGGCCGAGCTGTTCGACCACCTCGCGATGGCGGATCCGCCGCGCGCCGACGATCCCTACTTCGCCGCGGTGAAGGAGCGGTTCGTGCTCCTCCTGCACGACTACCTGGGGCAGCTTTCCGAGCCGTACGATGCGCACGCCATTCAGCGGTCGCGCGCGCTCGCGGCCCTCTACGATTCGCCGTGGGTGGCCGAACACTTCCAGTGTCTGCACACCGAGGACGGACGCTTCAACCTCAACTACGTCTTCCCTCCGCTCTACACGGAGGAATTTCTTCAGCGCTTCATTGCGAACGCGACGCTGCTCGTTGCGCAGCTCGATCGCCCACTCGTGATGGAAAACATCCCGGGCTTCTTCGACGTCGCCGCGAGCACCATCCCCGAGCCACGCTGGCTCACGCGCTTCTTCGACGCCACGGACACCGGCTTCCTGCTCGATCTCCCGCACGTCTGGATCGAAGCGGCATTCAAGAAGCTGGATCCCTACGCCTTTCTGCACGAGTTCCCGCTCGACCGCGTGGTCGAGATTCACACCGGCGGCGTCGAGGCTGACGCGGATCTCGATGCGCCGTGGATCGCGCCCTCCGCGCCGAGCGACGCCATGCTCGACTTCACGGCGCACGCCGTCGAAGTGTGTCCGCACGTGCGCGCGGTGACGTTCGATGCCTTCACGCCCGACCTCTCCGCGGACGTGCTCATCGGAGCCGTCACGCGCGTCAGACATCGCTTCGGGAATTGATGCCCGCCGCCAGCGATCGCGCGCTGCAGGACGCGCTCATCCAGCTCCTCGCCGACGCCTCATTCCGCTCGGCGCTCTGCACGGCCGAGTCGAGCGATGCGCTCGGCCAGCTCGCCCCCGAGCACGCCGCGCTGCTGCGCGCGCTCAGCCCCGACCGCGTGCGCCGCTTCGCCCGCTTCGTCGCGCGTGGGTACTATCACGAGCGCGTCGCGCACTTCTACAAGTACTCGCACGCGCTCGCGCTCTGGACGGCACGGCACCCCGCGGATGCACTCCGCTCACCGGGCTTCGACGCGCTCCTCGATCGCGTCACGCTCGGGAGTCGCGAGTCGGCCCGCGATGTGGCGTCGCTGGTGGACACCTACCTCGCCGATGCTCCGCACGCTCCCCCATACGCCGCGGACCTCCGCCGCTACGAGAGTGCACAGATGGTCATCGAGGCGGGCCCGCGTGTCTGGCGATCGACCACGCCCGCACCGTCCGTCGCCCCGGACACGGTCGTCGCGCCCGACCCCGACGCCCTTGTGCTCGACTTCGTCTGGGATCTCCCCTCCGTGCTCCCAGCCCTCCGCTCCCTGCACGCGACCGAGCCCGCCGCGCCGTCCCCCCCGCCGGCCCCGCACACCGCCACGCAGCTCCTCTTCGCCCGCTCCCCTCGCGCACGCGTCACCGTCATGCGCTGGAGCGAACAGCTCGCCCGGCTCGTGGCCGTCATGGACGGCACGCGCGAGCTACGCGACGTCGCCGCCGCTGCCGGCCTCCCTGCCCATGATGTCGTCGAGATCGCCTCGGCACTCGCCGATGCCGGCGCGATTCACATCGCGTGAGGGAAGTGGGTCAGTAGGTCAGTGAGTCAGAGGAGGCGTGCACGGCGAGAGGAGAGAGTAGAAAGGAGAGAGGAGAAAGGCGAGCCGACGTCGGGAGGCTCCGCGTCCAGCTGACGGGACTTCCAGAGTGTGCCGGCTCCTTTCTCCTCTCTGCTTTCCGCCGTTCCTGACTCACTGACTCACTGACCCACTGACCCACTTCGTTTCTCACGTCCCCGCATACCACTCGTATCCCTGATCGCTCCAGTACCCGCCGTTCCGCTCCGGGAGAAACACGACCCTGGTGAGGTACTTGGTGCTCTTGTAGCCAAGCTTCACCGGCGAGTACATCCGCGCCGGGCCGCCGTGCGCGGGACCGAGGAAATCGCCGTCCATCCCGTACGCGATCAGCGACTGCGGGTGCGTCGCGCTCTCGAGGTCCCAGCTCTCGTGGTAGCCATCGTCGAACGACTGGAAGTCCACGTAGTGCACGTCCGGAAGCAGCTCGACAACACGCGCCAGCTCGCTCACGCGCACGCCGGTCCACGTCGCGACCGCAGTCCACCCCTCCACACAGTAATGGTCCAATCGATACGTGACGCTCGGCAGCTTCGTGAGTTCATCCAGCGTGAAGCGGCGCGGCTTGCGCACGAGCCCGCGGACCTCGAGCGACCACGGCCCGCGAACCCGCGCGTCCCACACGGGGACGTGATCCGAGATGTAATACTTCGGGAAATCATCACCGGCGAGTGCAGCCTTGGGTGATGAGATATCGATCGAGGTATGTCGCTGCAGCTTGCGCTCGATGCGCTCGTTCCATCGTTCGGCACGGCGCAGCACCGGTCGCGCGGATGCAGGACCCTCGGAGTCGCACGCGGCAAGGTAGGTGGCCGGGACCAGCAGCGCGCCCACGCGAAGGAACTGTCGCCGGTCCATCGTCATCGCTCGCCGGACGCCGTGTGCGGCTCCGACTGCGCGGCCGACTCGTCCTCGCGCCGTGGAAGCACATGGTAGAACGGCCGCGCATTTCGCGCTTCAGGAGAGCGCGCCGCATTGTATCGCCCGGTGATCATCGACACGATCGAGTACGGATCGGTCGTGAGCACGAAGAACACGTGTCCGAGGATGAGCACTACCAGCAGCACCATGATCACGAAGTGCCAGTAGCGCGCCCACACGTAGCCGCCGAACAGATCGGTGAGCGGCGCGAGCTCCACGGGCTTCCAGATCGCGATCCCCGTCGCGACCTCCAGCGCCGCGAGATACGGCAGCGCGAAGTACGCGACGCGCTGCAGCGCGTTGTACTTCCCCTGCCGAGGATGCGTCGGCTGGATGAACGTGTAGTACTTGACCATCGTCCACGAGTCGCGCACCCATCCACGCCGCGGTACGACGTCACGCCAGTCGCCGTGTACGTAGATGAACGCGAGGTAGACGAGCCCGGTGAGCACCAGCACCCACATCATCGCGAAGTGCCAGTTCCGCGCGCCGGCCAGCCACCCGCCGAACGTGAGCCAGTTCGGGATCGGCTTCCCCTCGAATGGATAGCAACAGAACGTCGCGCCCTTCCGATGAAACGCCGGATACGCATTGAAGATCCGGAGCCCGCTCCCCACCATGATCGCGATGGCGAGGACCGTCACCCAGTGCGTGACACGAACGATCCAGTGGTGCCGCTTCACGATGTCGTCTCTTGCCGGGTCCTGCGATACTCGATGGGCCACGCCGGCAGGCGAACGAAGGCGGTGACGGTGACGCGGCCGGCGTGCACGGCGAACAATACTGCGCACGCCAGCGAGGTTCCATGCTGATCGCGCCGTCGACGGGCGCGCTTACGTCGCCCGCCGACGCTCCTGCGACCCGCTCTTCGCCGACTTGTCCGCCCCGATCGCCGTCGGTCCCCACGCAGGTGAATCACTCGCCGGAAACGATTCCTGCGACGCCTCATCCACAACCTGATTCGCGCTCGCCTGCGCGAAGATGCTCACGAGCTTCGCGCAGAACGCCGGCAGATCGTCGGGCTTGCGGCTCGTCACCAGCCGCTGATCGACCACCACCATCTGATCGACCCACGTCCCGCCCGCATTCACGATGTCCGTCTTGAGGCTCGGCCACGACGTGAGCGTGCGCCCCTCGACGGCGTCGGCCTCCACCAGCATCCACGGCGCATGACAGATCGCCGCGACCGGCTTGTCCAGCTCCATGAACTCGCGCACGAAGCGCACGGCATCCGCGTGCGTACGCAACGCATCGGCATTGACGACGCCCCCCGGCAGCACCAGCGCCTGATAGTCCTGCGCGCTCACGTCGGACACCAGTCGATCGACGGGGAATGTGCGCCCCTTGTCGTTGTGATTGAGCCCCTGAATCACGTCCGCCTTCACGGAAACGAGATGCGCCTCGCTTCCCGCCTTGCGCACCGCTTCGAGTGGCGCGGTGAGCTCCACCTGCTCCACGCCGTCCGTCGCGAGAAACGCGACGCGAAGTCCCGCGAGCTGCTGTGCCATGCGACTCTCCTCTGCACTCGTGGTGATGCGCCCTTCAGCGCGACTTCTTCCCCTTGGCATGACGCGCCCGCACGCGCGCCTGCTCCGGATTCTCGCCCGCTTTCGGGATGAACCCCTCGCGCGCCTCAGGCTCCTTCTCCGACGCGAGCTCCTGCTTCTGTTCATCGTCGATGCGCTCGTCAGTCTGACGGAACTTGTAGTCCGTCGCCCCCGCTTCGCGCGGATCGATCTCATATTGGTCCGGTCGCTTCCCGCCCATGGCGTACCTCGTGTGTGGCGTTGTGGTCCACGTCCACTCCGTCAGGAAACGTGCCGGGAGCCGGATGCGCTCGAGGCACGACGATGCGATCGTCCACTCGCACTTTCGCCGACGCACGCCATCATCGGCCTGACAGTTGCACCCGCCGTGCACGCATCGGCGCGACCATCATCATCGCCCCGCATGCGTCGACGCCGTCCCGTGCGTCACACGCCGACCGGGCATGAGCAGCATGGAGGACATCGCATGGCGAACAAGGGACGACGGGACTCGAAGAAGATGGATGCGTCGGCCACGACCAAGGGGAGCACCCGCTCCAACGCCACGCCCACGACGCAACGCTCCACCCGCGGCCGCACCGGCGGCCAGGCATCGCGCGGGGTGCGGCAGGCGGAGAAGACCGCCCGCTCCGATCGCGCCATTCAGCGACAGGCGGACGAGACGCGCGCACAGGGACCGCAGCAGAAGACTCAGTCGCAGCAGAAGGGCGCCGTACAACCGCCGGGGCAGACGCAGCCGGCACCGCCCTTTCCGAAGCAGCATCTGGAGAAGCCTGGCCTGGAATCGAAGCTCCAACCGCAGCCGCAGTACGAGGCACCCACGTACAAGGGCTCCGGAAAGCTCCAGGGGAAGGTGGCGCTCATCACCGGTGCGGACTCGGGGATCGGGCGTGCAGTGGCCGTGCTCTTCGCACGAGAGGGTGCGGACGTCGCCATCGTCTACCTGAGCGAGGACTCCGATGCTCGGGAAACGCAGCGCGCCGTCGAGCACGAAGGCCGGCGCGCCCTGCGCATCCCGGGCGACGTCACCGATTTCGCGTTCTGTCGGCACGCCGTCGAGCGCACCGTGCAGGAGCTCGGCGCGCTCGACATTCTCGTCAACAACGCGGCGTTCCAGGAGCACGCGCAATCGCTCGAGGACGTGAGCGAGGAGCAGTTCGACCGCACCGTGAAGACGAACCTGTACGGCTATTTCCACATGGCGAAGGCCGCACTCCCGCATCTGAAGGAGGGGAGCACCATCCTCAACACCGGCTCCGTCACCGGCATCGAGGGGAGCAAGCATCTCCTCGACTACTCGGCGACGAAGGGCGCGATTCACGCCTTCACGAAGTCGCTCGCCCAGAACCTTGTGGACAAGGGGATCCGCGTGAACGCCGTCGCCCCAGGCCCCGTCTGGACTCCGCTCAACCCCGCCGATCAGAGTGCGGAGAAGGTGAGTCAGTTCGGCGCCGACGTCCCGATGCAGCGACCGGCGCAGCCCGAGGAGGTGGCACCCGCCTACGTCTTCCTTGCCGCACCGTCGGACTCGAGCTACATCACCGGCGAGGTGCTACCCGTACTCGGCGGCAAGACCGTGTGAGCGAATGATCGAGATCCACCGCGCCGACATCACCACGCTAACCGTCGATGCCATCGTCAATGCCGCGAGCTCGGCGTTGCGCGGCGGCGGTGGCGTCGACGGCGCGATCCACCGGGCAGCGGGACCGGAGCTGCTGCAGGCGCTTCGACGATATCCCGGGTGCCCCACCGGTAGCGCCGTCATCACCGAGGGATTTCGTCTCCCTGCCCGCTTCGTCATCCACACGGTTGGTCCCATCTGGCGCGGCGGAGAACATGATGAGCCCGCGCTCCTCGCGAGTGCATACGAGCGCGCCTTCGGACTGGCGCTCGAGGAAGGCACCATCCGCTCGATTGCCTTCCCCGCCATTTCCGCCGGCGTCTACGGCTACCCGAAATCCGACGCGGCCGGCATCGCCCTTCGCACCATGCTCGCACACGAGGACGAATTCGATCGCGTCATCGCCGTGCTGTTCGACGAGGAAAACCTGGGGATATATCGAGAGACGCTGGAGCGGTTGCGCCGGGAGTGACTTGTGGGTTGTGGGTCGTGAGTGCCGCGACACCGAGCTCACAACCCGGAACCCATAACCCACAACTCACAACCCTCCCCTAGCACTCCCACCTCCCCCCATATTTCGTCATGCCGATCGTCCCCCTCTACGGTCACGCCGCGCTCCGCCGCCGCTTCCAGCAGAGCGTGGCCCACGGAACGTTGCCGAGCTCCCTGCTCATTCAGGGACCGCGCGGGATCGGCAAGCAGCGACTTGCCCTCTGGCTCGGACAGCTCCTCCTCTGTACCGGCGACGCTGACGCTCGCCCCTGCGGTCAGTGCACGAGCTGCCGCTACGCCACGACGCTCGTCCATCCGGATCTCCGCTGGTTCTTCCCGCGCCCTCGTTTGACCGACGCCGACGCTTCGCCTCAGGACGTGCTCGACGACTATGTCGATGCGCTGGCCGCGCGCGCAGCAGCGAACGGACTCTACCCCGCACCCAGCGGAACGGAGGCCATTTTCGTCGCCACGATCCGCGCGATCATCAGCATCGCGTCGTATACCCCCACCCTGGGCGAGCGTAAGGTGTTCGTCGTCGGCGATGCGGAGCGCATGGTCCCGCAGGAAGGGGCCGACGCGGCTGCGAACGCCTTCCTCAAGCTCCTCGAGGAACCGCCGCGCGATACCACCATCATCCTGACATCCAGTGAGCCGGGCGCGCTGCTCCCTACCATCCGGTCGCGCGTCGTCACACTCCGCGCGGCCGCACTCCCGGAAAGCGATGTGAAGGCGTTCCTCGCGGATGCAGCAGTCGCGTCACACCTGGAGAAAAGCGGCGCGCCGCCATCTGTGGCGGATCGCTTGCAGTTGGCCGCTGGCGCTCCGGGCACACTGCTCGGTGCGACCTCGCGCGATGATGCCTTCGCCGCGGCGCGCGCGCTCCTTGCCGCCGCGACCGGGCCCCGCGCCGACCGAATTCGTGCCGCCTTTTCCCTCGGCGGGTCCAAGTCGCGCGGCCTGTTCTCGGATGTACTCGACGCGCTCACCATCCTCCTGCACGAGCGTGCGCGCGACGCCGTGCGTAAGCGCGACGCCGAGACCGCGGTATCATCGACCAGGGCCATCGAAATGGTGGAGCGAGCCAAGCTGCGCGCCGCTGGGACCGTCAGCCCACAGCTTCTTGGCGCCTCCCTCTTGCGCGATCTCGCGGGGTCACTCCAATGAACGAGCTGTCACATATCGACCACACCGGGCAGGCGCGCATGGTGGATGTGACGGAGAAAGCGATCACCGATCGCTTCGCTCGCGCTACAGGCATCATCCGTATGAAGCCCGAAACGTTGGCCGCGATTCAGCGGAACTCGCTGGCTAAAGGAGACGTAATATCCGTGGCCAGGGTGGCGGGTGTGATGGCCGCCAAGCGCACGGCAGAGCTGATTCCGCTGTGCCACCCGCTCCCCCTTACCGACGTTCAGGTAGTCGTAACCCCGGACGAGACGCTCCCCGGGCTCAGAGTGGAGGCTGCGGTCAAAACGACCGGTAAGACCGGGGTCGAGATGGAGGCCATGACGGCGGTGGCGGTGAGTCTGATCACCGTTTATGATATGGCCAAGGCAGTCGATAAAGAGATGCAAATTACCGACATTTGTTTACTGGAGAAATCAGGCGGACGCAGCGGACACTGGCAGCGCCGATAAGCGGCATGCGCGTTGCTTGGGCAGGAGGTACAGCGGGGCGATGACTGCCCCGTTCGTGCGTCTACACCTTAGAGACGGGGGCTCAATGCAGAACCCACGGCAGAGCTACGCACACCGGGGAGACCGGGAAAGACGCTGGGCACGGATCAGGAAGGGCGCGTTGGTCGCAGGACTGGTCGGTGCCGCGTGGATCCTCCCCAAGGAGCGGCCGACCGACGCCATCGCGTCGGTGTCACCCATCCCCACCGGCCGCAGCGATGCGACCCACGAGCTGCAGCAGCAGCTCGACGCGGCCCGTGGCGAGCTGGACATCGCGAAGGCGCAGCTGCAGCGCGCCAACACCGTCATGACGTACTCGTCGCGCTACAAGATCGGCGCGGACCTGGCCGGTGTCATCTACGATGTCGCACTCGCCGAGGGGATAGACCCGGAGCTCGGCTTCCGGCTGGTCAACGTGGAGAGCGAGTTCAACGACCACGCGGTCAGCCCGGTCGGCGCGATCGGCCTCACGCAGCTCATGCCGGCGACGGCGCAGTACTTCAAGAAGGGCGTCACACGCCAAGGGTTGTTCGACAGGAAGACGAATCTCCGGATCGGATTCCGCTATCTGCACGGGCTGATCACCGAGTACAAGGGTGATCTGACCATGGCGCTCCTCGTCTACAACCGCGGGCCGGCCACGGTGGCGAGCCTGCAGGCCCAGGGGATCGATCCGCACAACGGCTACAGCCGGTTGGTCACCAAGGGGTATACCGGCAGGGGCCTGATCGATTAAGTGAAGTTCTTGGGGGCGTGAGCACGGACGCCCCCGAAGCTTCCAGGGCGCGGGTGTCCCACCCGGACCGTACGGCCGACGATCGCACGCACCGTCGAGCAGAGAACACAGAAAGGGCGAGACCATTCGGTCTCGCCCTTTTCTGCATTCCCTACCGATGAACCGGGACGTTCAGTCGCCGATGATCAGCTTCTGCCCGGCCTGGATCGCATCGCTGTGCAGCCCGTTCAGGCTCTTCAGCTCCTTGATCGTCGTGTCGTACTTGTGTGCGATCGACGTCAGCGTCTCACCCGGCTTCACGATGTGCACCTGACGCCCGGACGCAGAGCGGCTACTGTGCGACCGCGCCGGCGACCCCTTCACGATGATGATCTGCCCCGGGAAGATGATGCTCTTCTTGAAGCCGTTCAGCCGCTGAATGGCCTGTGCGGTCGTCTTGTATTTCTCGGCGATGGACCAGAGCGACTCCCCTTCTCGCACCACGTGGGTGACCGTACGGCCGCGCGAGCTTCCATACTTCTCGATCGACGGATCGGGGACGTTGCGCGCTGCACGCACGACGGCGTTCGACGGGAAGAGGACCGCCTGCCCGGAGTACAACGTGCCATGCCGAGTGGTGCGGAGCCTCGGGTTGTACCAGGAGAGCTGCCGCACCGTCACACCGCCGCGCCGCGCGAGCGAGGCCATCGTCTCGCCCTTCTTCGTCTCCGCGTGCCGATACGCACGCTTCAGCCCGTCGGGGAGTCCGACGTAGGCGGCATCGAACCCATCGGCGTGACCCGGCGGCACTCGGACCGTGAACGAATCACGGGGCGGCGTCACGCCGCGCAGGATGTACGGGTTGAGCGCAATGATATCGTCAGTGGAGACACCAGCGGCCTCGGCCACGGCCGCGAGCGGCGTCGAGGGACCGACGCGCACGCTGTCGTACTCGAGCGGCGGATCGTAGGTCAGACTGTCGAACCCGTAGCGGGACGGGTCCTTCGCGACGAGTGCGGCGGCGATCAGCTTCGGTACGTAGTCGCGCGTCTCCGCGCGCAGGTAGTTCTTCTCGGCCAGCGCGAAGAAGATATCGTCGCCCTTCACGCCATCGAGCTCATCCGCGTACCGGCTCAGTCCGCGCTCCACACGCCCGGGGCCGCCGTCGTAGGCCGCCGCAGCGAGATAGAGTGAGCCGAACTGATCGTTGAGCCATTTGAGGAACTTGATGGCGCCGTCCGTCGAGCGGACGGGATCGCGGCGCTCGTCCACCCACCAGTCGACGCGGAGCCCCACATCACGCGCCGTGCTCGCCATGAATTGCCACATTCCCACCGCGGCCGCGTTCGAGTACGCGTCGGGGTCGAACCCGCTCTCGATGAGCGCGAGGTATACCATGTCCTCTGGCAGGCCCGCCGCCCGCAGCTTCGCGCGGATCATCGGCTCGTACCGGCCGCTCCGCTTCAGCCAGCGCGTGAAGCCGTCGCGCGTGCCGTGCTGAAAGCGATCGATGTAGAACATCACGCGCTCGCGAGTGGCGTACGACTGGACATCGATGTCCCACGTCGGTTCGTCGTCTTCCGCCGAGTCGACCGGCGGCGCCGTGGAATCGCCGAACATCTTCACGGCCTCGGTCGTCACATCGTGCGGCGCGACCATCGAGGACTCGGCTGCCGCGATCACACTGTCGGGGAGCGACGGAATTTCGACGGGCGTCGGCGCGAGCGCCGGCTTGGCGCTGTGACAGGCGGCAGCCGCGCACAGGAGCGCGAGCCAGGCGACGCGCGCCCTCAATGGTCCACTCTCGCGCAGAGCGTTGCACATGCGCACACGAGTGCACGGCGCATGACGGGCATGAACGTGTTCATCAGGGGACCTCAGCGAGTAGCGATGAAGTTGCCCATGACGCGATTGGTGCCGCTCAACACCGCAAGCACCGCACCGCGCACGGGATCGTCTTCGGTCAGCGAAGAGCCCAGGAGCCGGCGTGGTCCCTCGGGACGCCGGTTGGTGATCGATACGATGATGACACTCGCATCGAATGCGCGGATCGCCTTCACGCCGATGAGCTCGAAGCTGAGCGAGCCCTCCGAGAAGAGCTCGATCGCCCGGAGCGTGGCTTCGGCCGCGACGCGCAGATCCACGGTTGGACTCGACTGACCGGCCGCCGTGCCGCGTACCCGAATTCCGTCCACCCACTCGAGCTCCACCTCGGCGCTGCATCGCCCATCCGATGTGCGATGAAAGACGAAGTCGGAGAATCGAAGTCGCTCACGTCTCAGTTGCGCTGAGGCCGCGTCCGGCTGGTATTCGTGTTCGCTCGACGACATGGCGAATGGGGCGAGGATGGATGTCAGCGGTCACTCGAGTGGGGGCTGCTCCCATACACACCACACGAGCGACAGGACGGAAGGCAACGTGAAAGCTACGTTACTGTTGTGCCCCCGCACCCGCCAGTATATTCGCGCCCATGAGCCATTTTCTTCTCGTGTTGGCGCTTGCGGGTGCCAGTCTGACCCAGCGCGGTGTGACCTCGGGCACAGACTCACTGGCCGCACACATCCGCGCGCGCATCGCGCAGGTCCCGGGCGCCGAGGTTGGCGTCGCGTATCGCAACCTCGGGCGCGCCGACACACTGTACATCGATGCCGATACGTTGATGCACGCCGCGAGCACGATGAAGGTGCCCGTGATGATCGAGGTGTTCCGCCAGGTCG